>JAQCER010000053.1 GCA_027618625.1 Verrucomicrobiota bacterium | reverse complement strand
CACGTCTGCCGCTTCCTTGCCGAATACGAACTCGCGCTCGACGGATTCGAAGTGAACGAAGGCGCGGTGCTGCCTGCGGCGTCGGCGCTGGGGGACCCGGGGGCGGTGTGGGTCGAGGAAGGTGGAAGTTGGGAGATCTCCGCCGAGCCGGGACCAACCGGCGAGGCGGCGATCGTGTCCCGCCTTGGTGGAGGAATCCCGGACGGCTCGGCGAACCTTTTGCGCTGGCAGCCGTCGACTTTGGGCGGGCAGTTGCGCTACTGGACACGCCAGTCTATTCCAGGGCTTGAGACCTGGCAGGCGCCTTCCGGGGGAATCCTGACAAAGCGATTGAGCTGGGAGCGCCGGTCCGCCATCGTGCGACCTGAGGCGGTGGGACTGGGAGACGTGCTGCGGTTTCAACACGCAGCGCCAGGTTCAGGTGAGCTGCGCGTCGAGCCCGTCACGCTCGAGGAGACTCTCGACAGCGGAAATACCGAGGGAGACGGCGCGGTCGAAGTCGATTTCGGCGACGGCCCGGCGGGCCACTTCACGATCGCGGACGGGCACGACCTCGCTGGCAACGGCGGGCTCTCCTTCTCTGGAAACCAGCAGAACGCCGTCGGGCGCGTCCTCCGCACCTATGACGGCCCTGGTCTGCTCACGTTTTCGTGGGCCATCTGGGCCGGTCTCGGCGAAACCCTGACCTTGCGTCGCGACGGAATGCAACTCTTCCGCACCGCCAGCCTTGGCAACTTCGGCTACGCCCAGCAGAGCATCCGCCTCGCCGCAGGCGCAGGACAGGAACTCGTCTGGATCATGCAGTACCAGGACAATCCCTGGAACCCGTTCGCTCTGGACGACATCCACTACAGCACAGCGGTCGATGCCTCGCTGGTCTCTGCGCTCGACCTTCCCGGGGGCACGGAACTTTTCGCCACCGCGCCCTTCGACGGCATCGCGGCCGCCCGTGACGCCGTGTTGGCGCAGTCTGCAACCACGCACGATGGTGCGGACGCCGTGAAGTTCGACGCTTCTCCTCTGGCGGCAGGCGATCCCCGGGAACGCCGCACGCTGACGCTTCCCGTCGCCGGCCCTGCGCTCGTTTCCTATTGGGCGCGAAGCGCGCTGCCGTTGGAGGCCTCGCTGGTCACGACCGTTTCGGGAGAGCGCGCGGCTCAGAGCGATGATGGCACAGGCGACTGGCGACGCTTCGAGATTTCCGTCCCGTCGGGCGAACAGACGGTGCGCTGGGAGCTGGCGACCAATGGAGCGACGATGCAGCCGGGCGACGCGGCGTTTCTGGACGAAGTGGCGATCTTCCATCCCTCGGGAGACGTTCGGGGAGCCCTCGACGTGGACTTCGCAGACGGTACCGGCGCACACGCTTTCTCCGTTCCCGCTGCAGCCTCCGATGGCGAGGACTCCGTGGTGCTCTTCGGCAGACTCGACAATGATGGAGGGCCCCAGGTGTCGGCAGACCTGACCGGCCCCGGCGTGCTGAGCTTCGCCATCCGTGGGAGTTCGGGCTACGGCGCTGGTTCCGCAGCGGTGGTGCAGCTCAACGGCGTCTTCAAGAATCTGGAGCCAATCGGCTACAGTTGGGTCGTGAAGGGAATCACATTGCCGCCCGGTTCTCACACCGTGCAGTTCGGCGTCACGCGCAAGTCGGAGCTGTGGCTCGACCGCTTCGTGTTCACTCCGGCACGGGTGACAGACTTCGCCGAGGCGCTCGACGCGCCGGGACTGACATTCACCGCTGGCCCGCGGGCGGTGGGCGGCGTCGGCTGGACGGCCCTGGCCGGTCTAAGCACGAGTCTGAACGGGGAGGACGCGGTGATTCTGGACCGTCTGCCCGTTGGTGGCGGGACGGCAGACCTGCGCGCCACCATCCAGGGCCCGGCCCGGGTTTCCTTCTCCTATCGGGACTGGATCAACGTCTGGATCGACAACGATGGTTCGGATTGGTGGGCGGGCTGGCAGCCCAGTCCGGCAGGTGGAGACTGGAACCGAGGACATCTGCTGCTGCCGGCCGGCGCGCACTCGGTCGATTGGACCGCGACCAGCAACCTCGTCGCGGCCGCGCTCGACGATCTCAAAGTGGAGCCGCTGGCGGTAGATCCGGTGGCAGCGGCTCTCGACATGGACGCGGGTCTTCCGTGGACGGCCTACGGCAGCGCGCCCTGGGGCATCTCGACGGACCCAAGCGACACGCGCGACGGCGAAGACGCCTTGGTCGTCGAGCTTCCCGGCGCAGGCGATTCGGCGTTTCTCCGCACATCGGTCGAGGGCCCGGCGACCGTGCGGTTTTTCGCGAGAGATTCGATTCCTCCCAGGGCCTTCGAGTCCGCGGTTTCCCCACACCTTTTGGTTCGCAACGACGGGGGATCGCATTTCCTGCGGACGGGCTCGATCATCCGTCCGGGGGGACTGGAGCCTCCAGGAAGTTCCGCTCGGGCGCGGCAAGTGGTCACTCACCTTCTCCGCTGGACAAGGGGCGGCGGGTCGCAGGCTCGCCCTCGACGGTTTCACGGTCGAGCGGATCGATGTCCCGCTTGCCTTCGGTGCCGGCGCGCCGGGGCTCAAGTGGCGCACGGGCGGGGACGCTCCCTGGACAGGACAACCCGGGCCTGGCGCCGTTTCCGGAGAGATCGCCGTGGGCCAGTCGAGCTGGCTGGAGACCACGGTCTCTGGCCCGGCCTCGGTCGTCTTCCGATGGAAGTCGGCCCAGCCCTCGCCTTCTGGTCGATGGTGTGCCGACGAATCGTCCGCCTACTCAGGACGGGCAGCGGATGTCGCTGGAGCTGGACGCGGGGCTCCATGTCCTGCGCTGGGAGTTCGAGCGGAAAGATGGAAATTCCTTCGGAAGCTGGAGCGAACTCTCGGATTTCGAAGTAATCGGGGACTTCGCCACTTGGGCTTCGGCCATCGGCCTAGCGGGAGCAAAGGAAACGTCCGACCCGGACTTCGACGGATTGGAGAATGTCGTGGAGTATGCCCTCGGCACCGATCCTCTGTCCCGCGAAGCTGACGGGCTGACGATGGTCGAGACGGAAAGCGGAGTCTGGGTGACCTACCCCTTCGCGCCGGATCGCCAGACCGGCGTCGACACGGCGCTCGAAGTTTCCACTGACCTTGCACAATGGCTGCCGATGGAAACGGTGGAATACCCGGACGACCACCGGCGTGCCTTGATCGAGAACCCGCCTGCCCAGCTCTGGGTGCGGCTGGCGATCTCCGCAGAGGAACAGGGTAACCCCGGCCAGTGAGTCATCCTTCCGCGTCCCACGGCAGAACGATCAGAGGCGCGAGCATGGCGACATCGGCGAGTACGCGAGCGGCGTCGGGAACCAAAAGGCCGATCGTTGCCAGGATGAAGGGCAGTCGAAAGAGGCCTGGTCTCTTGAGCTGATGAATCGCGAATCCCGCAAGCCTGGCACCCGGGCCACTCGCCGATCGATGGGTTCGCTGAACGCTAACGTCAACGTTTATCCAGAGCGCGATGGATCCCTGCGCCATGTGGGGCGGGATGTGACTCAAAGTTGCGCTGATCAGTGATCAGACGGAGCGGAATCGTTTTCGTTTGTGGTCAAAAAGAAAACGTCACTGCATCGATCGAACGATCTGCTCGGCTACTCTCATGCCGTCGATCGCGGCGGAGATGATGCCTCCTGCGTAGCCGGCGCCCTCGCCTGCGGGATAGAGACCTGGGGTATTGACGCTTTGCAGTGATGCGGGATCGCGGGTGATGCGGATCGGGGAGGAACTGCGGGTTTCGACTCCGGTGACGACGGCATCGGGAAGCGCAAAGCCTTTCAGTTTTTTATCGACGCCTGAGACTGCCTTGCGGAGGCTGTTGGTGACGAATTGCGGCAGGCAATCGTCGAGATTTGCAGGCACGACTCCGGGTTCGTAGCTGGGGACGACGTCGCCAAAGTTACGGGACGCTTTGCGTCTCATGAGGTCTCCGAGTTTTTGTGCGGGGGCCTTGTAGTCGCCACCGCCTACTTCAAAGGCGCGTTTTTCCCACTTGCGCTGGAAGGCGATTCCGGCGAGCGGGTTTGCGTCGGTGGCGCAGAAGTCTTCGGGCAGCACATCGATCATGAAACCGCTGTTGGCGTTGGCCTCGGCCCGGGCGTAGGAACTCATACCATTGGTGACGACGCCACCGGGCTCGGATGAGGAGGCGACGACGAGCCCTCCGGGACACATGCAGAAACTGTAGGCAGAGCGTCGAGCGCCGAGGTGCTGGACAAACTTGTAGGGCGCGGAGCCAAGCTCTGGAAGCCCGGTGAATCTTCCATATTGTGCGCGATCGATCATGGACTGCGGGTGTTCGATCCTGACACCGATCGAAAACGCCTTGGGCTCGATGAAGACGCCGGAAGCGTGGATCATCGAAAATGTTTCACGGGCGCTGTGACCGATCGCCAGCACCAGGTTGCGAGTCTCGATGGTGTCGCCATTGGCCAGACGAATGCCTTGGACCTGGCGGTTTGCATCCAACAGCACCGCATCCACGCGGGACTCAAAGTGAACCTCACCACCCAGCGCAATGATTTCCTCTCGCAGATGCCTTACTACCTTGATCAAGCGGTCTGTGCCAATGTGAGGGCGGGCCTTGAGCAGGATGTCTTCGGGCGCGCCCGCGGCGACGAGTTCGTGTAGAATCCACGGGCGGCGGTGCTCGCGATCCTTGGTCTGGGTGTAAAGTTTGCCGTCGGAAAAGGTGCCGGCACCCCCTTCGCCAAACTGCACGTTCGACTCGGGATTGAACTCGACTCCGCGTCGCCAGAATCCGGTGACGTCGCGTGCGCGAGGGCCTGCTGCTTTGCCTCTCTCGAAGATCCGTGGGGCGAATCCCATTCTGGCGAGCACCAGCCCGGCAAAGAGTCCGCATGGGCCCAAACCGACAATCACTGGGCGAGCATCCTTTTCGCGATTTCCAGACCGCAGGCCATCCAACTCGCGGTAGATGCGATCGGGTGCCGGACCAACGTGTGCCTTGTTTCGAATCGTGGTGCCGGGTTCGGCATCGACGTGGACCGTGTAGTTGAACGAGACGCGGTCACGCTTGCGGGCGTCAATCGCTCGCTTCCAAATCGTAAGCGAACCGATGCCCTCTGGATGGGTGCCGATCGCAGCCGCAGCCGCCTGCCTCAGCTCAGCATCGGTGTGACCGATGGGGAGTGTCAGCTCGCGGATTTCCAGCATCTGGTCAGCGGGAATTTTTCAACCATTCCTCGCGCGCCTTTTTCAAGCGTTCGATGCGTGCCGCCTGGTCTTCTTTCGGTTCTGTGTTGGCGACGAAGTGATTATTTTTGCCGTAGCGGCGCCACGGTCCTGGAGGAACTTCATCAAGATTGACGAATCGCCAGTCGCAACGCGCGCCACTGCGGATCTTCAGATAGTCGCGCACAGAAGGGGAAACATCGAGGCCAGCTGCGTTGTTCTCGCGGGTCTTTGGCCGGGCATAGCCGAACACATACGACCAATCGTCCGTTACAAAAGGCCCGCAGTCTTCCCACTGGCAGTAGCAGATTTTGCGACCCCAGCGGATGGCGATCCACTGGCTCTTGCACAGGCTGCGGGAGGTGCGTGATACTGGGCCCCGGCGTCGCCATGGGATCACTTGGCGTGCGATCTCCGGCTCGGTGATGTCATTGAATGGCAGGGCACAGTAAAACGAGTTCTCCTTCGGGACGAATGCAGCGGGGCGGTAGTCCCACGCGCGTTTTTTCGGATCGGGGTCATCGAAACCGCCATAGTTCTTCATCCATTCTGGGTCCCAGGAGCTGGCGTGGTTGGGCGTGGGGTTCTTCTCAGACGGATTCTCTCCAACCCAGAAGACGGTCGTCGTGATCTGTTCTCGCCAGGGGTAGCTCGGTTTCAGCGCCCGCGTTTGAGTCGGCGTGTAGACGCGTGGGAGTGCAGTGCTAAATTCTTCTGCACGGGCAGAGGGCAGGCGCCCTGCGGCAAGGGCGCAGAGGGTGCCAGTTAGGTTTAGAAGGATGCTTCTTCGGTCTGTCCACATAATACCAATGGCTCGATTCGAGTCGATCAAGATATCCGAACTCGCAGGATTCTTCAAGTGCCAGAGTCACCAGATCAGAATCGATGGTGAAGCACCTTTGATACTGTAGGTGTTGCAACCTTCGGGTCTGTGGACCAGGATGGCAAACGCCACCATGAAACTCAACTTTTCCATGATAGCCGGTTTCGGTGCGATCGTCGTTGCCGGGTTTCTCTGGTTGCTTAAGGATCTGCGGAATACCGTTGAACCTCAGTATCTGCAGGCTGCGGAAGAATCGCTGGTCGATACCGCTCACATTTTGGCCGCGTTCTTGGAAAAGGAGATCGCTGAGGGGATTCCTTTGGACAGCACACGGTTTCGCGGAGCCATGCAATTAGCCGCCTCGCGGAGATTTGAGGCTCAGGTCTACAGTCTCAAAAAGACGTCAGTGGGCATGGGCGTGTATGTTGCCGATGCTAGAGGCACTATCGTTTTTGATTCCGAAGGCAACCGTGAAGGGGCGGACTACTCCGAATGGAATGATGTTCTGAAGACTCTCCGTGGCGAATACGGTGCACGTTCGACCAGAACCGACGAGGAAGATCCTCGGTCTTCGATCCTCTACGTTGCTGCGCCGATATTGAAGGAAGGGACGACCGTCGGAGTGGTCACTGTATCCAAACCGCAGAGGGCAATGCGGCAATTCATTGATGAAACGCGTGAGCGAATCCTCTGGATCGGTGGAGTGGCGTGTCTCGGTATCGTCATCGGGGCGGCCTTGTTTTCTTACTGGATGATCCGGCCTGTTCGGCGTCTTACGGCTTACGTGCGCGCTGTCAGGGATGGTGGTCGAGTGCCCGTTCCTCCACTGGGCCATGGCGAATTCCGCACTCTCGGGCGCGCGTTTGAAGAAATGCGGGACGCGCTGGAGGGGCGCAAGTATGTCGAGAATTACGTTCAGAATTTGACCCACGAGATCAAGAGTCCGCTGGCCGCGATCAGAGGAGCCGTCGAGCTGCTTCAGGAAGGGGATGTACCACCAGAAAAGGAGCGGCGCTTCCTTTCGAACATTCACGACGAAACGCTCAGGTCGCAGAACATTGTCGATCGCCTGCTTTACCTCGTGGCTCTGGAGCGCCAGAAGACGCTGCAAGTGACCACCGAAGTGGATCTCGGTCAGGTATTGCAGCGGGTTTGTGATGGCGCGTATCCGCTTCTGGAACAGAAGAATATCACTCTGCTCCGCGAGATTCCCGGGGAAGGCGAATCGCCTGTCCTGGTGCACGGCGATGTCTTCGCACTGCGAATGGCTATCAACAACGTCCTCACCAATGCCATCGACTTCTCCCCGGAGAACAGCGAAATCCTGATATCGCTGGTTGAGACAGGGGATTTCGCAGAGGTGCGTGTGGCTGATCGCGGGCCGGGGGTTCCTGAGTATGCCCGGGAGAAAGTGTTTGAGCGCTTCTATCCGCTTAAGGGGCAGGTCACCGGGCGGAAGGGATCAGGCCTTGGCCTGTGTTTTGTCCGTGAAGCAGCTGAGCTGCACGGTGGTTCTGCGGAGATCCGTGATCGCGAAGGTGGGGGGGCGGAACTGATCGTTCGGATCAAAAAGGAGCCGTAAGGCAGGCAGCCTACGGCCTCACTGAATGTTGTTGTGATTGTCCTCTGCGGGCACTTGAACCAGTTCTTCTGGTGCTTCCGGGAGATCCGGCGTAAGCGTTACGCCGTACCAGCGGTCCGCTTGGACTTCATTGAGAAAGGCCGTGATTCCGTTCCCGATTCCTCGGGCAAGTCGCTTGCGATAGCCGCTGGTAACGATGTGTTCCGCTTCCTGCGGATTCGAAACGAATCCACACTCAATGAGGATGGCAGGTGCGTTGGAGTTCCGGAGAACAAAGAAGGATTCCTCTTTCTTGCCGCGATCATGAGCACCAGTGACCTGAATCAGGTTCTCCTGCACCGACTGTGCCAGGAGCTCGGAGCGGGAGTCGGTCAACGGTACACCGGTAGGAGCTTCATACTGTTCCCTCACTGCTTTTGTGACCGAGAGCGATTGATCCAGCCAGTAGAATGTTTCGATCCCTGACACCGAAGGCTCGGCGGTGTGATTAAGGTGAACGCTCACCAGCAGGTGGTTCGCCTGCTCGTTAGCGATATCGATTCGATCCGACAGTTCCACAGTATCGTCGCCGTTCCTGGTCATGCGCACCTTAAACCCCCGTCCGACCAGATCTTCCTCCAGCGCTTTGGCGATTTGTAAGGACCAATCTTTCTCCAGTAATCCATTTCCCTGCGTGCCGCCGTCAAGCCCACCATGTCCAGCATCGACGATAATCAGCCTTTCGGGTGGTGGTGGCGGCGGAAGAGGGGCGTTGTCCGGCAGGAGCTCGGATGACGAAGGCCGTTTCCTCGCAGTGGCTTCCGAAACTCCCGATTTAGAGGATAAGGATAGGATTTTCGGGAGAAACCTTGCCAGTGTCTCACCCACGGCACCGCCTCGGTCTTGCAGGAGGTTCACCATGCAAAACCAAAAAAAAGCCAGCACGAGACACGCAACCAACGTGCGAAGTCGGGAAACGGCTTTTTCACTCATGGATTCTTAATGTTGAGTATACCTTCCATAGTTGATCAAAAACATGTTAAATATGATAATCTCAACACTTCAGAGTTTTGCTTGTATTTATAGTCAAGACGGCTTAAATTTTAAAACGTATGAATTATCTGCGACAACTTAAAATTCTGGTTTTCCTCACAGTTTGTCATGGAACTGTCCAGGCGCAAGACCAATATTTTTCGTCAGTTTCCATGGAAACGAGGCAGAGCCACAAAGTGCAGCCTGGAGAAACGCTTTCGAGCATTGCCCGCCGTCACGGTGTCAGCATGAAAGAGTTGAGTCAGAACAACGGGATCAAAGATCCAAACAGCCTTCGAGTCGGTCAAGCACTGGCAATTCCTGGCAAATCCAAGGCGAAAGCTCGAGCCAAGTCGAATGCCCCCGTTGTTGCTGCGCCTGCGCGAGTGAACCGGACCGCGGTGGTGGCCAGCGGCAGCGGCAGCCACACCATTCAAAAAGGCGAGACATTGTCGAAAATTGCCCGAATGCACGGCGTGTCAGTGAAAGATTTGCAGCGGTGGAATGGAATTTCGGATCCGTCCAAATTGAAAATTGGACAGAGCTTGCGCGTCGGTGGAGGAGCTGCCACCGCGAAAACGCCGGATCAACCAGCGAAAGTTGCACCCAAGGTGTCGAATCCAAAACCGCAACAGCCAGCAACTGCAACTTCAACGGCGCGGGTTGCACCCGTCACCTCTGGAGCGGAATCGCACATTTTACAGCGTGGCGAGACACTTTCGGCGATATCGCGCAAACACGGGGTATCTGTGGAGAAGTTGATAGAGCTGAACGGCATTTCGGACCCCACACGTCTCGCAGTGGGGCAGAGATTGATGCTCACTGCAGGCTCGCAACGTGTTTCGCAAGAGCCAAAGGCGGGGCTGCTCCAGCAGGATGTTCGTCAGATCGACGAACCAATCGTGGAAAGGCCGACCACCCCGGTGGAAGCCTATCAGTCGCTGGTTGCGGAAGCACCCGCGCAGCCCTATCGCCAGCATACCGTGCGTCCGGGGGACACGTTGCATTCGATTTCCAAGGAGAACAACGTTTCAGTCGAGGCGTTGCGTGCAGCAAACGGCTTGGGCGAATCGAATTTCATCCGTGATGGTCAGCCATTGACGATTCCAAGGCAGGGGACGATGGCATCAACGGTATCCTACGGGCAGGAGTGTCACGAAGAACCTGTTCGCACATCTTACGAGGTGACCAAGCCATTGTTTGAAGTGCCTGAAGTCCCAGCCCCCAAGCCGCCGGTAGAGCGCCCGCGTCAGGCCTCCAATCACTTTGGCTTTGCCCCAACCCCAACCGCGGAAGGGCGGACGGAATTGCTCTCGTACACGGTAGGGCCAAGCGTAACTCCTCCTGCCATCCCTGGGCGGGCGGAGCCGGAGGACATCAGCGCCATTGCCGAATCCTTTTCCACCACAGCTGACGAGCTGCGCAGGCTGAACAATCTTGCTCCAGGCGAGGAATTGAGAATCGGAGAGAAAATTTCCGTGCCTGCATCGGGATTGTTCGGGCATTGATATTTTTGCATTCACTTTCTTAACCTGGGTTATTGATGAAGATCGTAGCGAGACGCAGCAAAAGGCTTCATT
>JAQCER010000052.1 GCA_027618625.1 Verrucomicrobiota bacterium | reverse complement strand
CACTGCAAAGGTTGCTTCGTGTATTGAGCTGTTCCAAGTTGCCCTCGATGGTGATCGCGAAAGGCTCACGACATCTCATGAAGGAACCTCACATTATCACCCAAAGCCGTCGCCCGATGGGAAATGGTTGCTTTACGGGTCGAAACGCGACGGCGTGCGCCAGATTTTCGTGAGAGATCTGGGCAGCGGCGCTGAACGGCAGGTCACGAAACTACAGAAGGGCCAGGCCGCCATGTGGCCACACTACACCGGCGGCCGCAAGCCACGGACACTCGCCCCATCGAAGCCTGGGCCAGCCCCGTGAACTGCGCGATAAGCAATTGATAGGAACCGGGCAGGATTGCCACCTGGTCCGAAGTCATGATGCCGTCTCTCACCAAATGAGAGCCACATTGCTGCAAGACTGTGCCGATCTCGTAGATCGCACATTCACAGCTGTGGGAGGCGCCATTTTCCAACTCGACGAGAACGATGCGGCACTCGCCGAATCCGCGCTTGAATCCGAGGCCACCTGGATTTTGCAGCGACTGGCGCTGCACCGGCAGGAACGATGAATTTTGGCAGCCTACTGACTCTCTGTCGATGCCTCAGGTTTAGAAGTCGGTTTAGAAGTGGCCTCAGCTGGCACGGGTTTTTCGGAGTCGAGCGCCATACCCAATTCTTCTGCGCGACCGGACGGCAGTTCCATGATCTGGATTTTACGAAAGTGGATCTCGGCACCTTCCGATTCCATGCACAGGTAACCTTTCCGAAGATCTGCTTCACGGATGCCATTCACAAATTTACCATTGATCGAAAGCTTCACTGTCCCATCGACCGCCACGATCACATAGCGATTCCACTCTCCCTTCCCTTTGCAGCGCATTTCGTATGACATGCTGCGAGTGCCGCGCGGATTTTCCGGCACGGCGTTCATTCCTCCTGCGCCGAACAATTCACCACTGACATAGCCGAGGTGCTGGGGCGTTCCATCCTCCTTTGCGTTAATGTAAGGCCAGTCCAACTCTAACATTTGCACCTCCATTCCCAGTGGCAGCCGATTGTTGGCATCGGGTTTCGCGTCGCTCCACAGGAACACTCCAGAATTTCCACCCGCTTCCATGTGCCGCCACTCAACTACAAGTATGAAGTTTTCATATTGCTTTGCGGAGCGCATGACGCCGATCGGATGGCCGCTACAGACGAGAAGGCCATCCTTGACTCGCCAGGTTTCTGCCGAGGTATTTACGTCGACCCAGTTGGTGAGATCCTTGCCATTGAAAAGATCAATAAAGCCGAGCTCTGGAGTGCTCGAGCCTGTCTCGGTTGCCCCCGATCTCTCTTTGTCGTCAACAACGTCGTCGGCAATCAAGTGACAAGGGGTCGCCGCAATCAGCAGGGCGGTGAGGTGTCGGAGGTGTCGGAGCGTGAGGTGCATGACTCGACGCTAACCGAAATCCACGCAGGATGGAAGTCTGATAATGACCAATTCATTCTAGTCACCGTAACGCTCTCAAGTGGCAGGCACTTTATTAGTCATACCTGAGTACCATTCCTGACGAAGTGCGACCGGAGCGTGATGTATGCTTGTTTGAAATCGGTGAGACCGTAGCCAATCGGTGAGACCGTAGCTTTCCAAGCCCAACGGGCTCTATCATAGCAGCCCAGGGCAACGCCCTGGGAGTTTTAGGAACCGCGTGGCAGCCTGAAGGGCTGCGTCATAGCCTACGCATGACGGTCAATTCTAATCCCGACTGGGACTGTTCGGAGTTGACCCCTGAAAGGTCGGTATTCGGGCCATTGTTCGCCGAATTGACTGGGATCGGTTGAGCCTATGAATCAGCCCATCAGGCTGGATTGCCAATGGAATCAAGTTCCCAGGGCGTTGCCCTGGGCTGTCATGATAGAGCCCGTTGGGCTCGGCTTTCGAACAAAACCCTCCCGACCGGCCTCTCAAAATCATCACATCAGGCAGCGGTCACACCCGCTCGGGAAATTTCGATCGACGGCAGGCTGATCGTCCGCCAGTCATCACGTGCCCCGACGTCTTTCGGGAATTCGAAGAACAGCCCATTAAATTACCGCCTCGACTTGATCGACCGGGTCGGGCTAGAAAACCGCATGAGCAAGAAGAAGCGGAAAATGCCGCTCGCGCAGAATTCAACCAGTGATGAGGCAAAGTCAGCGGATTCAATACCAAGCCCAACGCCGACGAAACCTGAGGGGACACCCCCCTCTGGCGGCCGGGCAGGGAAGCTTTGGTGCTTTCGCCTTCTCGCGATCTTTGGTATGCCGCTACTGTTGTTCGGTGGAATCGAGGCCGCTCTTAGAATCGCTGGAAAGGGCTACGATCCAGCGTTTCTGGTGCGGGACGAGCTTGAGCCGACCAAGCTCCGTGACAACCATTCGTTCGGCTGGAGGTTTTTCCCAAAAGCATTGTCGCGCACCTCGCAGCCCATCCGCATCACGGAGAAGAAACCCAATGACGTTCTCCGCATCCTCATCGTCGGTGGCTCGGCAGCGATGGGCGATCCCGAACCTGCCTATGGTGTGGCAAGGGTTCTACAGGTGCTGCTTGAGGCACGCTTTCCGGAGCACAAATTCGAGGTGATCAATGGAGCAGTGACGGCGATCAATTCGCACGTGGTGCTGCCTATCGTCCGCGACTGCGGTCGATTGAATCCGGATGCAGTGATCGTCTACATGGGCAACAACGAAGTGCACGGCCCCTTCGGCAGTGGTTCGGTCTTTGGCCAGCAGGCACCACCCCTGTGGAGTATCCGTACAGGGCTGGCACTGAAGAGAACGAAAATAGGACAAGTGTTAGGCGACGTTGGATCGCCAGCATCCGTGCCCGAATCCTGGGGCGGCTTGAACATGTTCATGAACCAGCGTGTGTCCTGGGACGATCCGAAACTACAACGCGTCTACAGTCACTTTGAGTCGAATCTTAACGACATCATCGCTGCTGCTGAAAGTAGCGGAGCCAAAGTGCTGGTCAGCACCGTCGCCGTGAACTTGAAAGACTCTGCTCCGTTCATCTCCCTGCCGGTCGAGACTACGGACGAGTGGAAAAGCCTCGTCGAGGCGGCGAACCAAGCGGAAGCCGCCGATGATATCGAACAATCCCTACGGCTATTCGATCAGGCGCTCAGCACTACCCCAGAACACGCTGAACTTCATTACCGCCGGGCCCGTTGCCTGCTCAAAACCGATCAAAGGGATGAAGCCCCCAAAGCTTTCGCCCGCGCGCGTGACCGCGACGCCCTGCGCTTCCGCGCGGACACGATGCTGAATTCGATCATTCGCACCGTCACCGAGGCGAACAGAACTCGACTGATCGATACAGAAAGGCACTTTGCCGATGCCAGCCCGGACGGAATTCCGGGCGATAACCTTTTCTGGGAACACGTTCACTTCAACTTCGACGGCACCTACCTCCTGGCGCGCCTCTTTGCGGACAACGTCGTCGAAGCATTGCAACTCCAGCCCGCGATCGGTACCTGGCCCGACATGGATACCGCAATGCAGGAACTCGGGCTGACGCTCCTGCATCGCAAATACATCGCGGAAAAAATGCAACAACGCACGGCAAAGGCCCCCTTTTCTGGACAGTTCGGCCACTTGGACCGACAACAGCGACTCGCTCAGCTGGCGACGTCTCTCGGGCAGGAGATGTTCCAATTTCCATTGGCCAAAGCGATGGCAAACTATGAGCGGATCCTGAAGCGACACCCTGACGACTGGGTTTTGCACCAGGAATTTGCCACATTGCTAGTGTCAGGTGGTAGCCTGGACGCGGCGATCGCACAGCAGCGGGAGGTGATCCGCATTCTTCCTCACTACGCAAGCGGTTTTTATGAACTCGGCAGCCTGCTGAATTACGCGGAAAGATGGAAGGACGCAGAACAGCCGTTAAGGAAAGCAATCGCACTGCGACCTGAGTTCGCCACCGCCATCAACAGTCTCGGCATTTCACTGTCCCACACCGAGGCTACGGACGAGGCCTGCGCACAGTTCGCCCGAGCCACCGAGCTGGTTCCCGACTACTCCGAAGCCTTCATGAATTGGGGACTTGTTCTGAATACCATGGGCAACACGGACGAAGCGATCGCGAAATTGACCGCCGCCATTGAGCACGCCCCTGACAGCCCGGCCCCGCACTTGCATCTTGGCCGTCTTTACGTAAAACAGGATCAGCACCTCAAGGCTGTCCATCACTACGAAGAAGTCGCCCGCCTGACACCCAACGATTCCGTGGCCCACCTCAACCTTGGACTGCTCTACCTCAAAGTCGACAGGCTCACCGAGTCAATCAGTGAACTGGAACGCTCGCTCGAATTGAATCCTTCCAACAACATCGCGCGCGATCACCTTGAACAGGTCCGCAAACTGGCGGCAAAGAAGTAGACCCTACGGCCAGGTCGATCGCAACGGGTAGACCGCAATCCGCTCAACTTTTGGTGGGGCGCCTTCGCCTTTGTAAGCGAAGCCAAATTGCCACGGGCCAGGCTTGGGAAAGACGAGGTCGGAAATGACAGACTCACCGCTGTTCGCAAAGATCTCGATGCTGGCGACATCGATCAGCAAACGCAGCGTCACTTTGCCATCGACAGCACGCAGCGGGCTAATGTGAATTCCGGGAAAATCGCTGTGGAAACGGGTGTCGCCGAACTTTGTGCGATCGAAGGAAAGGATACCCTTTGTCGTATCGATCAGGATAGGAGCGACGCCACTGTCAGGCTTGATCAGTGAAAGTTCGAAGGGAGCGCCCGCTGGCACAGTCAATTCTACATCAAGCAATTCCGACTCCGTTTCGTTCAAGAGGGTGACCGCATCCGCCAGCGATACATTCTCAGCTATCTGGCCTGCTCCTCGAATCTGTTCCAGTTCTTTGGATGGCCTTTGCAGCAAACGGTAGGCATCGCCGACTTTCCGCAGCGACAGCGTGCGCGCCACGGTCATGCCGCTGCGCCACGGACTGGTGGGAATGTCCTGGGCGTACTGCCAATTGCTCATCCATCCGAGCCAGACCCGGCGGCCATCTTCTTTGGGCACATCAGACCAGGAAACGGCGGCGTAAAAATCGCGACCGTAGTCCGCCCAGAGCGCAGGATTGGTGGCGGGCTTTGCTGGCTCATCGGCAAACAGAATCTGATCAACGTTGATGTGCCCCCAACCTTCCATCCAGCGATCGACGATCTCGATGCGCGCCCTCTTCCCCTTGAGAACGGAAACGTCCCAGCTCTTCCAGTCGAGGCGTTCGACGGCGTCCCCTTCGGCACTGCGAATCACCTTGCCGTCGACGACGAGGTTGATGCAGGTATTCGTGTCGTGCGCACCGCCACCGATGAGGAAGCTGATCGCCTTGTGATCAATCTCGAAGTCGGGAGAGGTCAACTTGCCGGTCGTCCTGTCGCCGCCGTGGAACGAGTTGGCGAAGCCTTTTCCAAGAAACCCGTCGACTGCCTGCTGACCGTCCACTGCACCCGTGGCTGGGACATTCCCGAACGCATCGCCTTCAATTTTCCAATCGCCGAAACCATTCTCAAAATCAGCGAAGACGGTGCCTTCGGGGACAAATGCGGGCTGTGGCCGTGGCTGCGACGGCTCGTGCACCGTGAACGCTTTGCCATCGAAGTCGCCCACCAGATACTGGCAACCCGAGCCGCCGGCGGGAGCGCCTCCACCAACATTCACCACCAATACCCACTTTTGCTGATCAGTGCCCTCTACCGGCAGCGGGAACAAATCTGGACATTCCCAGATCCCGGTAGTGGAACCCGCCGGGCCAAAGTCACTCAGCTGCGACCAGCTCTTCAAATCCGCTGAACCGTAGAAGCGCACCTTTCTTGCCGTCGGCAGCGACACGGCCATTACCCATTGACGAGTGGCCTCGTGCCATAGCACCTTCGGATCGCGAAAGTTCTCCTGATTGATGTCGATGACCGGGTTGCCCTCATACTTGGTCCAGGTGCGACCGCGATCGTTGCTGTAAGCGATCTGCTGGTTCTGCAGCGGCTTTCCGGTGTAGTGACCAGTGTAAATGGCGACCATTGGGGGCTTGCCGTCTTTGCCAAACCCGCTGGTGTTGTTCCAGTCGATCACCGCACTGCCAGAGAAAATCATCACGCCATTTTCTTCGGCAAGCGCCAGCGGCAGGTGTTCCCAGTGCACCAGATCCTTGCTGACCGCATGCGCCCAGCTCATGTGCCCCCATTTTTCACCGAAGGGATTGAACTGATAAAACAGGTGCCACTCGCCATCGTAGTAGACCATGCCATTCGGATCATTCATCCAGTTCTTCGCTGGCGTGAAGTGGAACTGCGGACGGTAGGCTTCCTTGTAAATCGGTGAATCCTGCGCTTCACAGGTCACCCCCAATGCTACGGCCAATGCTACGGCCAATGCTACGGCCAATGCTACGGCGAGCCCAAGGAGGTGCCCTGGTATTCCTGGTATTCGGGTGTTCGATTTCATATTCTAAATTGGGTTCACACTTCGCTGATCCCCAGTTCTTTTTGCATTTCCTCGAGCGGCACCCCTTTCGTCTCCGGCACCATCAACTTCACCCAGACGAGCTGAAGCACCATCATGGAGCAGAAGAACAGGAACACATAGCCGGCTGGGAACGCCGTGACGACTTTCGGGAACACCAAGGTCAGCGTCGCAGCAAAGAACCAGTGAGTGAAACTGCCCAGCGACTGACCGACTGCGCGCGATCGGTTCGGAAAGATCTCCGAGATAAAGACCCAGATCACCGCGCCCTGACCAATGGCATGGGCCGCGATGAAACCGAAGATACAGGCAGGAACGATTGAAAAATTCTCTGAGAAAAACGCCCACGCGCAGAGACCCAGCGAGATAATGTAACCTAAAGATCCGATGTAGAGCAAGGTGCGCCTGCCGAGGCGATCGATCAGCCACAGCCCGACGAAGGTGAATACCAGATTGGTCACGCCAATGCCCACGGACTGCAACAGTGCGGCTTTTTCACCGAGCCCGGTCAACTCAAAGATTCGGGGCGCAAAGTAGAGGATGGCGTTAATGCCGGAAAGCTGGTTGAAGAATGCAATCAGGATGGCCAGCGTGATGGGAACTTTGAGACGTTTGCTCCAGAAGCCGGATGCGCCTGTTGATGATTCTTCAGACGCAGAAGAGATTTCATTTGCGAGTTTTTCGACTTCAGCCGGAGTAGAAGTGTCGTTGATCATCGCCAGCACGCGCAATGCCTGGTCACGATCACCACGTTGACCTAAAAGCCAGCGTGGGCTTTCCGGGATGGTGAAGCACATCAGCGTATAAACAAGCGCGGGAACCGCCTCAATACCCAGCATCCAGCGCCAGGCGTTGTCGCCGATCATCCCGCCTATCAGGTAATTCGACAACAAGGCGATCAAAATGCCAAAGACGATGTTGAACTGAAACATGCCGGCAAGTCGTCCGCGCTTTTCCGGAGGGGCAATCTCGGAGATATAAAGTGGAGCCACCACCGTCGAGATCCCGACACCGAGACCACCAATAAACCGGGCAATCATCAGCGAGTAAACATCTGTGGCCAGCCCGGACCACACTGCAGAGACAAAGTAAAGAACCCCAATCCAGAGCAGGGTCTTCTTTCTGCCGAAATGATCGGTAGGCCAGCTTCCCAAGAACGATCCTAACACTGTCCCCCACAGCGCCATGCTGATCGCAAGGCCGTGCACGAAACCACTCAGCCCCCAGAGTTCCTGAAATTACGACGGTATCAAATCCGAACAAAAAGCCCGCAAGCGCGGAGGTCAGCGACCAGAGAAAGAGACGGCTCATGTGGGTGTGAAATGGGCGGGGGGTTCCTGAAATTCTCGCGGAGAATGCGCCAAATGCCCCGACCTGTCACTAAAGTTTGTGACAGCTCTCCATTTTCCTGTGACGACACCTCATTGAAATGAAACAAGAGAGAACTTTACGCTGCGCGGAATTGGTTAGCGGTTCGGTATTGAGGTACCCGTTACCGGTCGCTGACATTCGCCCGGCCAGACGACCCGGCGAGCCATGTGCACTGAGATTCTCGGAGCGCCCTGGAAAACGCACGATCACCCACCCAACCAGACGTTTTGGAAAAACATCCCTGCCCGATGTCCAAAGCCCGGCCCTCAGCTCCTCAGCTCCTCAGTTGCTCAGTTGCTCAGTTATCTTTCACCAAGTAAATTCCGTCCTCTTCTAGCCGAACCTTCCTCCCGCGATACAGCGCACCAACCGCTTGCTTGAACACCTTCTTACTCATCCCCAGCGTGTCGCGCACCTGCTCAGGCGTGCTTTTGTCATGTAGCGGGAGGAATCCGTTCTCTGCCACCGCGAGCACTTCTTCCAACCGCTTGGCGGCACTGGTCACCTTCCCATATCCAGGAAGATCAAAGGTGACATCAACAAGGCCATCCGGCGTGACACGGCTGATGTAACCGGGGCGGCTTTCGCCCAGGGCAAAAGGAACAGCGGCGGCCGCGCTCGCATGGATGAGCCCCCAGTAGTGGCCGTTCACGATCGCTTTGTAGCCAATGTCCGTACGCTCGGCAATGAGCAGCGAAACTGCCGAGCCTTCAACGATCCCGGGAGGCGCGGTATTCGCCACAAATTTGTTGAGCTTCGATGAGGCATAGAGTCGCCCGCTCACTGCATCAAAGTTGACGTAAACGACGACATTGTCGCCCTTCATCACCCGCTTTGCCTGTTCGCCGAACGGTAGCAGCAGATCCTTCGGCATGCCCCAGTTAAGGAATGCTCCTATTCTGGTCGTCTCCACGACGCTGAGCGAAGCAAACTCCCCCACCATGGCCAACGGTCGATCGGTCGTCGCCACCAGCCTGTCCTCGGAATCCAGCATGAGGAAGACCTCGATCTCACTGCCAGTAACAAAATGTTGTGGCACATAGCGCTGCGGCAGCAGAATTTCGCCCAGCTCTTCCCCGCCATCCAGATACATTCCGGAGGCGTGACGGGAACTTGCGCGCAGGACATTCATCCTGCCAATGATGGGATCGGGCATTTCCCATGCTACACCAGATTCCCCAATCCGCGACCGAAGGCGCCTGATCACGTCACTGGTTCATATAAACTGTGAGAAATAGTCGGATCCCACCGCACCGCGCCTCATACTGGCCGTAGCGGAATCGCCTGGCTCCCATCTCATATACTCGCCCCTCGCACACCCATCCTCAATCATTGGGCCCGACCATTCCGAAGATCCCGCAAGGTATGTAAACCACCGATTGGAAGCTTAGGAACCCGGGCACCACGCGTTCGCTTCACCCCCATCCGTTCCCTATTCCGCTCAAACACCGAGTCGACAAAAGCAGCGCTCCCCAACGCCAGTCCATCCACAAAATACCGGATCTTGTGCCGTAGCACCACTGGCGTGGGCAACTCAAAATCACGCGCTTCCTCCGCCTCAAATTCCTCAGGCGTCAGCCCCTTGCGCACCACTCGATCCTCCTCATCCCGCAATTGCCTCCCCTCCTCCATCAGCAACTGCCGATACCTCCGATGCACCTTCTTCCACGCCTCCCCATCTCGGCGAGTCGCTTCACGTTCCCCAAGCACCTCATACACCCCATTGCGTGCAATCCCCTGCCCCTTCAGCGCCTCCGCATAGCCACACCAACGCCACTCACGCGGATCCTTCACAATTCCTGCACGCACTGCATTCAGATCAATATATGCCGCGACCATGGCCAGCACCCCAGGCTCACCCTGCACTAACACACTCTTAAATCGATCCTCCCAAAGCGGCCCATGACGCTCACTGCGAAGATTATACCACTGGCTGAACCGCTGCTTAATCTCCCCCACAAACGCTGACAAATCGTACAGCCGATCCAGATACGGACGCTTAAACCGCTCAATCTCCTCGTCCTTCGTCAAAGTGGGAACCTCCATCGCAAACACATCTTCATCCTCAGTTTCAACTTCAACACCGCCGGAAACAACCTCCCGCCCACGGATCACTTTCAACATCTTCCCGATCCCATCCAGCGCGTCTGCGGTATACAAAGGTTTCAGCAGCGCCAGAAACGCCTCATCATCCGCCAGCAACCGAGCCAACTCCGCCTGCACCTCCACAGATTCCCGATCCTCCACCGCCACCAGCATATGGAAATGATTCGACATGCAATTCCAAGTCAGCACGCGCACTCTGGAAAATGCCTCCTGTGCCCGCATCAACTTGCGAAAATGCTCCTGTTCCTGCTCCCCAAGAATGAATCTCCTCTCAATCACTCGCGAAAGCACGTGATAGAAGCTGCAAGGCCCGTCGCCCAAAATGCGTGAAATTCTCATAGTGCTGAACCTGGCACAATCAGCCTCGACTGTCCATAAGTTATTTAACGTCCCTTA
>JAQCER010000051.1 GCA_027618625.1 Verrucomicrobiota bacterium | reverse complement strand
CTGGGCCTCTGCCAGGCCGCTGGCAAGGCTGTCGCCGATCATCCCGGGTGTGGACACCACATCGGCTGACATCTTTTCATAATCTGCGAGTTCGCAGATGAGCGCGTGAATGGCTGACGCATCTGCGGCGACGGCTGGTCGGATGATGCAGGACGCGTTCATGATTGGCTGCGGCGGACTTGTTCGAGGCGATCAACGTATTTGGCGAGCACATCGAACTCAAGGTTCACCGGATCATCGGCTTTGGATACGCCAAGGTTCGTCACTTTCATCGTATGGGGAATGATCCACAACGTGAAGGCATCGTCGCGAAGTTCAGCGATCGTAAGTGAAATTCCGCTGACAGCGATCGATCCCCGATGGACAACAAGGTGGCGGAACTGCTCGGGTAGCGCGATGTCGAGTCGATAGTCGTTGCCAGCGGGTTCGATGGCAATGATCTTGCTTACGCAATCGATATGACCCTGAACATAGTGTCCACTCATGCGTTGTCCCACTGCTAGTGCCCGTTCAAGATTGACGCGGCAGTTGGGCCGCAATGAGCCCAGATTTGTCACCCGTAAGGTCTCCTGCAGCAGATCGAAACACACCCGCCCGTCTGGTGTCGCTTCCGTAACTGTGAGGCAGCAGCCGTTGACAGCCACGCTTTCACCGAGCTGCAATTCGCTGGCAAACGTGACTTTCTCCAAAATAAGGCACCCGCCGGCTGCTTTAGACACCAGGTCTTCCACGGCTGCGACTGATTCGATAATTCCCGTAAACATGCTGTTGAAATTCTGATAGCGTTGGGCTCTATGACGAATGACTTTCCCGAGATTTGTGCTTGCCTTGACGGCTGGTCAACGTATCACATTACCTCAACCGAAACTCGTTATAATTTCCACTCTCAAAAGTGTATCAAGCCCTGATATTTTTCCTGCTGCTGCTGACATGGGTGATCTTCTCGGGACTTTTTGATCCGTTTCATCTCGCACTGGGCGTTGTCTCGTGCCTTCTGGTCACGTGGATGTCGTCTCGCATGCTGTTCACAAACCGAACGGACGGCATGGGGGTCCGTGCTCGGCAGGCGTTCATGCTGGTCGGATACTTGTCGTGGCTGCTGTGGCAGATCGTCATGGCCAATGTGCATATTTTGAAGCTGGCACTCAGTCCAGCTGGGCTGGGCGAAGTTCGGCCACGAATCGTCCGTTTCCGCACCGGGCTACGGACGGACTTCGGGAAATTTCTGCTGGCGCAGTCGATTACGCTGACTCCCGGAACGGTAACGATCAAAATCATCGGCGACGAATTTGTGATTCATGCGATCAGTAGATTTAGTGCAGACGGGCTTGATGGGGCGATGGAGGCGCGGATCGCTGCGATCTTTGAGCCGGATTCGCGTGAGTTCATGGCAGCGATCACGGAAGGAGGGGGGCGATGACATTGTTACACCCATTTCTGGTGGGGACGGGCTTGTTCATGTTCGTTCTCATGCTGCCCTTGATGTATCGCGTGGTGCTCGGGCCGACCGCCTTGGATCGGATCATGGCGATCAACATGGTTGGCACCAAAACGGCCGTGTTGCTGGTGATTATTGGCCAGATCTTCGACCGAGCGGGCATGTTTGTCGATTTTGCATTGGCCTATGCCTTGCTGAATTTCATGGGATCGCTGGCTGCCGCACGTTATTTCCGGCGCACCCGGCAGGTAAAGCCCGCTCTGAATCCCGATTCTCAACCTGAAGCTGGAGGCCAGGCGGCCTAGCGCGGCTATCGTATGTTCGAGATTGCGATTTCCATCGTCAGCGGGGCACTCATCTGTGGGGGGCTTGTGTTTTTTCTGGGGGCAGCGGTGGGCCTGGTGCGCTTCCCGGACTTTTACACACGCATGCATTCGGCAGGCAAGGGCGACACCTTGTCGACCATCATGATTCTCCTGGGTATTGCGCTGTATCAGTTTCACGATCTTGTTGAAGAAGTGCACTCACTGCAGGAGTTTCTGGAGGTTTTCAAAATCGAACTGCTGGTTGCCATCAAGGTGGCAGCGATTTCCGCGTTCATCATGCTGACCAGCCCGACCAGCACGCACGCATTGATGGAAGCGGGATACGACGATGGGGTGGAACCATTCACCCGTGGCGATGACGGCGCAAACGACATGGCCGCGGAAGAGCAAGTGCAAAAGCAAGTGCAAAAGCAAAAGCAAGTGCAAGTGCAAGAACCCGAAGGCAAATGATCCCTATTTTTGATATCATCCTGCTGGTGTTTCTGGTGGTGACGGCACTCATTGCGCTGCGTGTGCGCGACTTACTTGCGGCGTCGATGGTATTTGGTATCTATAGTTTCCTCATCTGCCTGCTATGGGCGCAAATGACGGCCGTTGATGTGGCCTTCACCGAGGCGGCGGTTGGCGCGGGGGTGAGCACAGTAATTATGGTAGCAACCGTCTACCAGACTGCAAGGAGGTCAAAAGACTAAGTTGGTAATGAAGGGACTTGCTTTATTCGCAGTGGTGTTGACCGGAGCTCTGTTGCTTTATGCAACCGGGGATTTCCCTGCTTGGGGGTCTGTCCACTCTCCCGCCAACGGGGGGGAACTGTCTAGCCACTACATCGAAAATGTGCGCACGGAAACGAAGGTGCCCAACATTGTCACCGCAGTGCTCGCCGACTATCGTAGCTATGACACGATGTTTGAAACGGTAGTTGTGTTCGTTGCCGGGATTGCAATCATTGCGTTGCTGCGTGATTTTGGAAATGGGAGTCGCGGTTATCCGCCAGCGCTGGCCAACAACTTGCCCGAAGAGCCCGATTTGATCATTACGCAAACCTGCAATTTAGTGATTCCAGTGCTGCAGATCTTTGCTCTATACGTCCTGGCGCACGGTCACTACAGTCCGGGCGGTGGATTTCAGGGCGGGGTAATGCTCGGTGCCAGCTACATTTTGATCGCCCTGGCCAACGGCGTGGAGGTGGCAATGAAGGCGATGTCAGAACGCAAGATCATGCTCCTGGCTGCGACGGGAATTCTCATTTATTCTGGCACTGGACTCATCTGCCTCCTGCTGGGCGAAAACTTCCTCGACTACCACGTGCTTAGTCGCATCTTGCCTACTGATCCGATCATGGCTCGTTCGCATGCAATCCTCATCGTCGAAACGGGCGTCGCCGTCACGGTAGCTGCGATCATGTTCTCAATCTATGCTAACCTCGCCACGCGCGGAACTTTGAAAGGCGGGCTCTGATCTGATTCATGGAATTCGTCGAACAATTCATCGTCCCAAAGTTCAACTACTGGATCTACGTGGTACTGATGATGATCGGTATGCACGCGATGATCGCTAAGAACAACTTTTTCAAAAAGCTCATAGGGATGGCGATTTTCCAGACGGCGATCATTTTGTTCTACGTTTCCATCGGTGTGAAGGAAGGGGCGAACATTCCTATTCTTGATCATCACATGATGCCGGGTGAGGTTCATGCCAACGATCCGGTGATCGCGGCGAAATTTACCAACCCGCTGCCGCACGTCCTGATGCTGACAGCGATCGTCGTAAGTGTGGCGACGTTGGGACTGGCACTGGCGATTTCGCAGAAGATCTATCGCGAGTATGGCACCCTTGAGGAAGACGACATTCTTTCACAAATCAAACTTGAGCCAAACGACTGATGGGAGAGCAGGCTCCAATCGCCATTGTCCTAGCTCCCTTGTTTGGAGCGCTGCTGATCGCCTTTGTGGGGATCCGGTTCAAGGCATTGTGCCTTCCTGTAACGCTGGGTGCGTTGACGGTTTCTCTCGCTGCGACGATTGAGACATTTCGCACCGTGCTTTCAGAAGGAGAGTTCATTTACCTGATCAGCGGTTGGGAGCGACTGGGAGAGGGGAAGGGAATCTCGATCGGGATTGAGTACCGTGTGGATGCGATCAGCGCGCTTGTGCTGCTGGTGATCGCAGCGGTGTCCCTACTGGTTGCGGTCTACTCCCGTACCCGTGTCGTTGCTGAAACGCCTGACCGCATTCCTTACTACTACATGCTCTATCTGCTGCTGGTCGCGGGACTCGCGGGCATGACCATTACCAACGATGCCTTCAATCTCTTTGTGCTTCTGGAGATTTCTTCTCTCACCAGCTACGCGCTCATTGCGGTGGGTTCCCGACGGGCGGTGTTGTCCGCTTTCAACTACGTAATCATGGGAACGATTGGCGCATCGTTCTACCTGCTTGGGGTCGGTTACCTGTACATCAAAACCGGCGTTCTCAATATGGAGGATATTCATGCGGTGATCGTCGCCAATGATCTGGCGGAATCTCCGTCCATTCAGGTTGCATTCGTCCTGATTCTCATGGCCGTGTGGATCAAGATGGCATTTTTCCCCTTGCATGCCTGGCTGCCGAACGCCTACTCCTACTCACCCACAACCACGGGTGCGCTGATGGCTCCGTTGGTTACGAAAGTCATGATCTATATCATGATCCGCATGATGGTGACGGTGTTCGGATTGGACTATGCGTTCAGGGCCACGCTTGGGATGCCGTTCAACTGGAGCAATCTTGTCGTGTCGTTGTCATCCATTGCCATCGTTGCTGGCTCCGTGATGGCTCTGTCGCGACGCGATCTGAAGAAGATGCTCAGCTACATCATCATCGCTGAAGTCGGTTACATGGTAGGCGGTGCATGGCTTGCGAATGAAAGGGGAATGACGGGCGCTGTGTATCACATCGTGAATGATGCGTTCATGACGCTCTGCCTGTTCCTGGCGGTCGGCGTGTTCATCGCACGAACTGGAGATCCGCGTATCGCCGGAATGAACGGTTTGTTCAAAAAAATGCCGATCACGATGGCGGCATTTACGATTGGGGCATTGTCCATGATCGGGCTGCCCCCCACGTGCGGATTTTTCAGCAAGTGGTATCTGGTTGGTGGGGGAATCGAGGCTGGTCAGTGGCACTTCGTTGGAGCCTTGCTTTTTTCCAGTCTCGTCAATGCGGTGATCTTTTTCCGTATCTTCGAAATCGCCTATTTTCCCAAGGAGCTCAGTGACCCGGCGCCCGAGTGTACTGACCCGGACGCTGCACCGGTCGCAACGTTGCAGCGCACTCCACTATCCATGTCCTTACCGCTCTGGATCAGCGCGATTGCACTCATCGGGTTGGGTATTTTTAATCACACGATCACGCAGTGGATTGGCTCTGCGTTGGGATCGCTCAAGTTTTTTCCCCCTGCTGGCTAAGAAGATGGAGATTATTGTCAGCCCGGTTCCATTTTATGCCTGCCTTGCATCCCTGCTGGCGGTCATCCCGATCGTTGCCTTCGGTCGATGGCCCAACATCCGTGAGACCTGCACCTTTCTCGCTGGAGCAGCCAAGCTGGCCCTGGTTCTGGCAATGGTGCCAGTGGTGCTCAAGGGCAAGCTCATTGAGTTCACCCTCGTTAATGAGATCGTCAAAGGAGTGCCACTCCAGTTCCGAGTCGACGGGCTCGGCATCTTGTTCGGTCTCGTCGCATCGTCGCTGTGGATTTTGACAACGCTCTATTCGACCGGCTACATGAGAGGTGCCAATGAGCATTCGCAGACGCGGTTCTACGCGTTTTTTGCCGTGTCTCTCTGCGCGACGCTCGGCGTGGCCTTCGCGGCCAATCTACTCACACTCTATCTGTTTTATGAGATGTTGTCGCTGGCAACTTATCCGCTGGTTACCCATCATCAGGACAAAGAGGCCCGTTCCGGTGGGCGCACTTACCTCACATATTTGCTCAGCACATCGATTGGCTTCGTGCTACCAGCGATGCTCTATTGTTATTCGAAAACGGGCGGCAGCATGGATTTTTCCACTGGTGGCTTTCTCGCTGGACGTGTCGGGCCGACCGAAGGTCTGGTTGTTTTGCTGCTGTTCGTCTTCGGGTTCGCCAAGTCCGGCATCATGCCCTTCCACTCATGGCTGCCGAATGCGATGGTTGCGCCAACCCCCGTATCCGCGCTGTTGCACGCCGTGGCGGTGGTCAAAGTCGGCGTCTTCTGCACCATTCGCGTGATTACGGGAGTATTCGGCACCGACTTTCTCCAGACGCTCGACATTGCTGCTGTCGTCAGCTGGATCGCTGGATTCACCGTGCTCGTGTCATCATTGATCGCCCTGACGCAGGACAACCTCAAGCGCCGGCTGGCCTTCTCAACGATCGGTCAGCTTTCGTACATTATCCTTGGCGTCTCGTTTTTGACCGCAAACGGCGTCATCGGTTCAAGCATGCACATCGCCATGCATGCGGTTGGCAAAATCACGCTGTTCTTTTGCGCGGGCGCGATCTACATCGCGACTGGCAAAAAATACGTCAGCCAGTTGAGCGGGATCGGCAGGCGCATGCCATTCACGATGGCAGCATTCACGCTCGGATCGCTCAGCATCATCGGGCTTCCGCCGCTGTGTGGTGCCTGGAGCAAGTGGTTCCTCTTTCTCGGAGGGATGGATGCCAAGCAGTATGTTCTCGTGGGCATCCTCATCGTCAGCTCATTGCTCAATATTGCTTACCTTATCCCGATCGTGATCAAGGCCTTCTTTGAGCAACCATCAGAAGAAGACAAGGTTGACGGTATTGCAGAGGCACCACTCGCTTGCGTGATTCCATTATGTTGCACCGCTCTGGGCTGCGTTGCCCTTTTTGCCTTCCCAGGTTTTCTCCATTCCCTTGCCCGCCTGATCGCTACGACAACGACAACGCCTTGACTCCACCTTGAAATCTTCATTCCCATGATTGACTCACACGGCCACCCGATCGTCCCTGGGCCCTCTCCCGAGGAACAGGAAGGCTTCGCCGTGTTGGAAGACGACGGACGCAAGCGGATGTTCGACTACCAGGAGAACGTCAGGCTTGTCATCCGATGGTTCACCTGCGCCTGCGTTTTTCTCGCGCTGTTGGACGTTGCCATCTATCTGCTGGTTTCGGTCTTTCACGTTTTTCCGCACGCGCACCACTCTTTCGAGATTGAGGGCTTTCCGATGTTTTACCCCGCGTATGGATTTGTTGCCTGCGTCCTCCTCGTCCTGGTAGCCAAACAACTCCGTCGCATTCTCATGCGAAACGAAGACTACTATGATTCCTGATTTACATCCCGGAGCACTCCTCCTTCTTGGTGGCCTGCTGGTTCCGCTGCTGCGTGGCCGGTTGCTTCAGGTGTTTCTGTGTGTGTTGCCGATCGCGGCGCTGGTCAACATGATCGGGGTCCAGGCAGGTGCGGACATCAGGCTAGGCTTCATGGGTTATGACCTTCACGTCGTCCGTGTCGATAAACTCAGCCTGCTTTTCGGCTATCTCTTCCACATTGCGGCAATGCTGGCATCGATCTACTCGCTACACGTGAAGGATCGCTTACAGCTCAGCACCGGATTGATCTATGCGGGTTCCGCAGTTGGAGCTGTCTTTGCCGGTGACCTTATCACTCTGTTCGTCTTCTGGGAACTGCTCGCGCTCACTTCGGTTTTCCAGGTTTGGGCACGCAAGAGCAAGCGATCGGCTGGCACTGGCTTGCGTTACCTCATGATGCACATTTTCTCCGGTCTGCTGCTGCTGGCTGGGGCTACCTGGTATTTCCAGTCACAGCCGGACGGCTCGCTCGGGTTCAATGCCATGACGCTCGGTCAGCCCGGCTCCTTGCTCATCTTCCTTGCCTTCGGTATCAAGTGCGCGTTTCCGTTCTTCCACACCTGGCTCACCGACGCCTATCCGGAAGCGACGCCAACCGGTACTGTCTTCCTTTGCTCGTTCACCACCAAGACGGCCGTCTACGCCATGGCGCGCGGATTTCCCGGTGCTGATGAACTCGTCATCATTGGCGGATGCATGGCGATGTTCCCGATCTTCTACGCCGTGATCGAAAACGATCTGCGCCGTGTTCTTGGCTATTCGATGATCAACCAGATTGGATTCATGATGGTTGGAATCGGTCTCGGTGAACCAGGAGTCGGCACGGCATGGGGCATCAATGGCGCCGTCGCCCACGCGTTCAACGATGTCTTGTTTAAAGGTCTGCTGTTCATGTCGATGGGCGCGGTGCTGCTGCGGACTGGTCGGATCAACGGTTCGGATCTGGGTGGACTCTACAAATCGATGCCATGGACCACCGGGTTCTGCATAGTCGGCGCGGCGTCCATTTCCGCATTCCCTGCATTCAGTGGCTTTGTCAGCAAAGCAATGGTCATGTCTGCCGCGGCCGAGGAGGGACACTTCGTCATCTGGCTCTGCCTGCTCTTTGCGTCCGCCGGCGTTTTCCACCATGCCGGCATCAAGATCCCATTCTTCGCCTTCTTCGGCCACGACTCCGGCATCCGCACGAAAGAAGCTCCATTCAACATGCTTGTCGCTATGGGGGCAGGTGCGTTCCTGTGCGTCTTCATCGGCTGCGCCCCGAAATTTCTCTACGATCTCCTCCCCGTCGACTTTGGTGACAACGTTTACCGCCCTTACACGATCACTCACATTATTACGCAGACGCAGATCCTGTTCTTCTCTGCCGCCGCATTTACCTTTCTCATGCTCCGCGGGATCTACCCGCCTGAGCTGCGCTCTACGAATCTCGACTTCGACTGGTTCGTTCGCAAAGGCAGCGGCCTCTTCTACCGCTGCATGGATTGTGTTCTCAATGGGATCAACAAGGCTGCTCATCGAGCATGCGTCAATGGCGTTACAAAAGGCTTGAGCGGCTTCTTTAACGATGCCCCGGCCCGTGTCGCCGTTTTTGTGATGGTTCCCGTCTGGGCGTCCACCGGTATGAATCAGAACCTGCTTCAGGAAAAGAAAGACGCCCTTTACAACAGAGTCCGCCTCGGAACCTTTCCGATCGGCATTACTGCTCTCTTCGCGGTTTTGCTGCTCGCCCTGATGTTCCTGTTTTCGTTCCGGGGCACAGCGTAGGGTCGGCTAGCCAGCGATCAATCTTTCGTGCCGAGCGTTGCTATTGAGCTGATCAGATGCTCCATTTCCGCGCTCGCTTCGTCCGTCGAAGTGTCCCAGAAGATCACCTCGAGCAGGCGGGTTTCGGGGAAACCTTCTCCATGCATTGCACGTTGCAATCGCCGCTGGCGCGTCAAGCCTCCGGCGTGACCTTCGGTGAATTTATCGTCGGCGTAGATTCCGTGGAAGACCGTCAAGGGAACCCCATCCGAGGATTGAAACGAGTAGCGATTGATTTCAAATGGCCGCGCACTATTCGTGTTGAAGGACACCCGCTGCGGCGGGCCGATGAGTTCGAAACCAGAACCTGGCAGGCAGTCTTCAGGGCGATGGTGCGTGGCAAATAGAGCCGCAGGGCGCCACTCCAGCCAATGAAAGCCGTAAATGTACCGTGGTCGATTCCTGGTGTTTTCGGACCAAGTCCCGGCAAATGCTTCGTCAGCTGCAAGGAGCGTTTTCGACTGGGTGGGCAGTCGCATCGGGCGTAAACCTTCGATCGCTGGTGGAATCGACCATCTCCACGGCTGTACGGATTCCATCTGATCGCCAGGTGTCCGGCTGAACCAGAAACGCGCGCCAGCTTCGCTGCCTAAGATCCAGACTGTGGCAAGGCAGAATGCGATTCCCCTCAAGCGAATGCCCGCCACCACAGGCGCTGCTTCGGAATTCGCTGCGCTCTTCTCATTGAGAAAGCGGCTTCGTGACCACCGCTGCCGTCTTGCGATGAGCCATCCCGTCAGGATCCAGCAGATGCCTACTACAATCACTTGGGCGAGAATGCCGGCAACGTCGTGCCATTGGTCGAGCGCTTCGGTGCCTGACCGATGGGCGATGAGTGCCAGCGAAACAGTGCGTGCCACGTTCACGACGATGGCAACGATAAATGCCAGGCCGACTAGTGATGCCCTGCCTTTGAGTGGCAGACGAAACCATTCTCCCCAGAACAATGCGACTGCGAGACAAAGGTGAAGCGAGCGAATTCCCGTGCAGCCTTCTTCGATTCCCAACACGGCATTTGCCATGGAAATGATGCCGCCGGGCTCCCGCACGGCCGCGATCCCCGCAAGGTGGAGTAATTCGGTGACGATAGTCGCATTGATCCCTTTCAGGGTAGCAATCAAGTGTTGTTCAAGAAAGAATGGCCACGGCACCACCGCGATCACCATAAGGAACGGTATACCGTACTGCCGAATCATCTTTGCTCCTCCCATACTGTGCAGAGTGGCCAATGTCAGGATGAGTCCAGTCATAGCCGTAAGCCACGTAATGAGGTGCCAGTCCGGGTTCGCGATTCCAATTACGCGCGTGATTGGCCAGGCCGCGAGTGCGGCCAGAGAGATCAAGAAGACCGCCATCGGCATTCGTGCGCGGTTCGCGGTGAGACTGGGGCGGCCTTTTCCCAGACGGTTCGCCAGGATTCCTGCCAACATCGCAGGCACAGACCAACCGAAGCGATACTCAGGGTCGAATCGCCAGTCCACCGCCAGATGGGTCATTACAACGCTCCAGAGTGCGACCATGAGCGCGAGAGCCCCCCAGTTCTTCAAACGCCACTCCCTCCCCAGTCGGGCTGTTCCAACTGGGCTCATACCGGACGCTGCGATGGACTGTGAACTCACAATTCAATATCAGAGCTCACTTTCTGAG
>JAQCER010000050.1 GCA_027618625.1 Verrucomicrobiota bacterium | reverse complement strand
TGGATTGGCCAATAGCCCCGCCGCCCCCGCCTTGTCGGAATTTCTTGCCGACGACCCGGACGGTGGTGCGGACTGGATCGAGATAGCAAGCGATTCAGCAGCAACGATCGACCTTTCGGGCTGGCAGTTGCGTGACAGCGATACCACTTGGCAATTTCCAGTAGGAGCTTCGCTGCCGCCGCGTGGTTTGTTCGTTGTGTTCGCCAGTGGCCAGGCAGAGCCTGGCTATCAGGACGAGGACGGAAACTTTCATACGTCCTTCCGACTCAATCGGGATGGTGAAGTGCTGGCGCTCTATGATCCAGCCGGACTCCAGGTATCGGTGGTGCCACAGCCAGTGCCAAAACAGCTCGCCGGTGTTTCGTATGGCGTCACGTCGTCGGGTCACTGGCGCTTCTTTGTGCAGCCGACGCCTGGAAAACCCAATGCCGTGACGGGGATCGAAGGTTTTGTCGAAGAGATTGCGTTCTCGGTGGGCCGTGGGTTTTTCGATGATCCGTTCACCGTTGAGCTGTCATCTCCAACGCCTGATGCGGAAATCCGCTTCACCATGAATGGATCGGCTCCCGATGAACACAGCACCCTTTTCGAGAAAGCGCTCGACATCACCAAGACGCAAGTGGTACGGGCACGAGCGTTCAAGTCTGGCTACAAACCATCGCCGGTCACTACGGCGACTTACCTGTTTCCCTTCGACGTCGCGGTGCAATCCAATGCACCGGAGGGATTCCCGCCGCGCTGGAAATCCACAGCTGCCGACTACGAAATGGACGGGAATGCTGGCGACTACGCAAAGGCTGCTGGCAGCGCCGATTTTACTCCAGAACAGGCGCGCGCGGCGATCGCCGAGTCGCTGGTTGCGATCCCAAGCCTGTCCATCGTTATGGCCAACGAAGACCTGTTCGCGTCGACTGATGGAATCTACTCCAATCCCGGTTCCCGCGGTGATCGATGGGAACGTCCCGCTTCCGTCGAGTTATTGAATCCAGATGGCGCCGAGGGTTTTCAAATCGACGGGGGCATTCAGGTGATGGGTGGAACTTCACGCGATTTGAGTTTTTCCAAGAAACTCAGTTTCCGATTGGTCTTCAAGCGCGAGTATGGGCCGGGATCGCTTGAGTATCCGTTCTTCGGGCCGGAAGGTGCGGCACGATTTGATACGCTGCCGCTGCGGACGAACATCAGGGATTCGTGGGTCGCTGAGTACGGTGGTTTCGGCAAGGCATTGTACATCGCGGATCAATGGGCTAAGCAAACGCAACTCGACATGGGTCAACCTGCAACGCGTGGGCGCTTCGTCCATCTCTACCTCAATGGCGTTTACTGGGGGCTCTACAATCCAACCGAACGACCAGATGCCGCCTTCGCGGAGTCGTATCTGCCGGGTGTTCGCGAGGATTATGACGTCATCAAATTCTGCTGCCCGGATCGTGTGGTCGACGGTTCGACCACGATGTGGAACCGGCTCATCACCTTGTGCAACCGAGGACTCCAGGACAACGCTGACTATTTTTCCATTCAAGGTCGTGATCCAGATGGCACGCCGAATCCAGAATTCCAGACGCTGATCGATGTCGATAACTTCATCGACTACGTCATCAATGGTCAGTATCACGCCGCTGGCGATTGGCCGGGTAACTACTACGTCATGCGCGATGGCAACGATGACCGCAGCGAAGGCTTTAAATACTTCACCTGGGACAACGACCTCGCATTCGTCAATGCGAACATCAATTTGAACAAAGTTCAAACCGATCCCGGTCACAACTGGTGGACGGAATCTCCAGGAGTCATGGACATCGCTCTGCGGCGAAACGATGAGTATCGACTGCGATTTGCCGATCGAGTTTACAAACACTATTTCAATGGCGGTGCTCTCACTGAAGAAGCGAACATAAAGCGTTGGATCGCGATAGCCGATGCAGTAAGGCCTGCGCTTTATGCTGAAGCAGCGCGTTGGGGTGACGCAAAGGCAGCGATCCGCACAGTGCAGGATCACTGGCAGGCGATGAGCGACCGGATGGTCCAAACGTTCTTCCCGCGGCGGCAGGCCGTGGTGTTCAAGCAACTGCGCCAGCACGGGTTGTATCCCGAGCTTGAGCCGCCGCAGATGAATCAAAGCGGCGGAATTGTAGAGCAGGGCTTCGGCCTCCAGTTCAGCGCTGAGGCCCCGGTGTTCTATACCACGGACGGCAGCGATCCGCGGCTTATTGGCGGTGAGAAGAATCCGGTTGCGACAGGCGTGAGTGGCGGGATCGGTGAGGCAGTGTTCATTGGAGAAGGCAGTGCACTCAGAGCTTTTGTGCCCGCAGACGATTCAGCGGAGGGGCAATGGCCGTTACCGGACTTCGATGACAGCCTCTGGCCCGCTGGAGCATCCGGTGTGGGATACGATAGGGGATCAGTGTACCGGGATCTGATTGGCCTGGACCTCTTTGAAACCATGCTACTCTTCAATTCAACCGTCTACCTGCGGATGGCGTTCGAAGTGAGTGATCCCGCAGCCGTGCAGTCATTGCGTCTTGCCATGAAGGTTGACGACGGATTCGTGGCCTATTTGAACGGTGAGAAAGTGGCCGAGATGAACGCACCTGAGGCTCCTGTCTGGAACTCACGGGCAACCAACGGGCATCCAGACGCCGAGGCGCTTGTATTCAAAGAATTTGACATCACCGCCAGCAAGTCATTGCTCCGTACCGGAACCAATGTGCTCGCGATCCAGGGATTGAACGATGACATGAACAGCTCTGATTTTCTGATCGTACCCGAATTGCGCGCCACCGTATTCGAAACTGCAAACCGCATCGCAATCCATGGGGCGACTGTGGTGAAAGCGCGCGCCTTCAACGGCACGGAATGGTCCGCGTTGCATGAGGCTCGGTTCATCGTTGGAGCGCCAGCAACTGCCCAGAACCTGAAGGTCACCGAAATCCACTACCGGCCTGCAGCGCCATCTGATGACGAAATCGCTCAAGGGTATGACCAGCGCTCCGATTTTGAGTTTATCGAAATATCTAACACATCCACAATCGATACGATCGTCGATGGACTCGTATTCACTCAGGGCATTCGCACCGCCCCCCTCGCCGGGGTCATTCGTGCTGGGGCATCGATGTTGATTGTCAGCAATCCGTCCGCATTTGTCGCACGCAACGGGGAGTCATTGGGATCAAGCATCCTGGCACCCTTCTCCGATGGAACGAATCTGGCGGACGGCGGTGAGCGCATCACACTCACAGATGCACGCGGAGCCGAATTGGCATCTGTCGAATACGACGACTCCCCGCCATGGCCCACAACTCCCGACGGGGACGGGCCCTCGCTTGAACTTGGCGCTGATGAAACGTGGCGAGCCAGTGCATCAACGGGAGGGAGCCCTGGAACGTTCGCAAGAGCCAGCGAGGCAGCCGTTCAAATCATCGGCATTCAAGTCATTGGAGCGCCGGACGATGATCCACGAATGCTTGAGATCCTCTATTCCCCGGCAAAAACAAACGGCGTCGATCTTCCACTGGTGGAATGGAGCGCCGATCTACGCGTATGGGAAAAGGCGGAAGCAACTGCCGTCGATCCTGCCAATACCCGTGTCGTAGCAGTGGCCTTGCCTCCCAAGGCGATTGGCGGCTACGTGCGACTTCGATTCCGGTAGACAGACGACCTGAAGATACGGGTTGCCCTGCGATCCGCTGCAATGTATGACCCCGAGATGGAATACGTAATCCTGACCGCCGTCATCTTGTCGGCCGTTTTTGTTATTCTCGCGATGCGAGGACGGCTTCGCCGAACTCACGACGCAGTCAGGCTGCTACAAAAGGAGCAAAACCGTATCACCAAGCAAATGGACTCGCTAAAGTCGCGGCTACAGCAGAACCAGGAAATGCTGAAAACGGGATTCAAAGTAAGCCGCTACGACTTTGACAACGACTGCCTGCGCGTCTGGGGGAAGACGGTCGACTTTCTGGAGGATCCTAAATTCCGCCAGGCATACGAAAGGGGAATGTTCTCCGGCCACCGGATCAGTGGTGAGTATGGGGTCGATCTCCACATTGAATGGCGCATCCATGTGCTGTGCTGGGCGGCGTCCCAGGCAGTGAAGCTTAAAGGCGATTTTGTCGAGTGTGGCGTCAACACTGGCATTTTCTCGCTGGCGATTTGTGACTACACGGATTTTGCATCTTTCCCGGACAAGAAGCTGTACCTCTTCGATACCTACGAGGGCATTCCCAGAGAGCAGATTACCGAGGCCGAAAAGCAGCACAAGAGGGAGGAGTTCAATGACCTCGCGTATGAAGATTGTTTCGAGCAGGCCAAGCAAAACTTTGCACATGTGCCGAATGCGCAACTCGTGAAGGGGCGGGTGCCAGAGAGTCTGGAGGCCGTCGAGATCGGCCCGGTAGTATACCTCAGTATCGACATGAATATCGTTCAGCCAGAGATCGCTGCGCTGGAGTTTTTCTGGGATAAACTGGTGCCTGGTGCACTGGTGGTTCTCGATGACTACGGCTGGGGAGATCATATCGAGCAGATGCGGGCGATCGATGCATTCGCCATCAAACGTGGAACCTCGGTGCTGAATCTGCCCACGGGCCAGGGACTGATGATCAAAGGCCCGGGCGGAAGCGTGTGAAATCGTGCATTGTCGCTGAATGACTTTCTCGCTATAGCTCCCTAAAGAACTCTTTACGAATGTCTCGTCTCGCTACGCTTCCCATTTTCACTTGTCTCCTCTATTCGTGGTGTTTCGCGGATGTTGTTATCAACGAGGTTCAATATGAACCGGCCGAACTTGAGGAGCTTTCCGAGTTTATCGAGCTGCACAACCCCGGTGACACCGCAGTTGATGTGGCGGGTTGGTCGCTGAACGAAGGCGTCACGTTCACGTTTCCAGACGGGGCACGGATCGATGCTGGTGGGTATCTGGTAATCGCACGCGATGTCGATGCGGTGCGCGCTGCGCATGGAGTGGCTGCACTCGGCCCATGGGAAGGCCGATTGAGCAACAAGGGCGAGCGCATCGAGCTGGAAGACGCAGCAGGGAAGCGGGTGGATGTTGTGAACTACGGGCTCGCTTTTCCCTGGCCCACTGGCTCGGCGGGAGGCGGCGGATCGATGGAATTGATCAACCCGGCGCTCGACAACGACCTCGGCGGTTCATGGCGCTACTCGCAACCACCCAGTCCACTCGGCGCATTGACCTACATCACGGAATCGTCACTGAACTGGAGTTACCGCCCCGGCGACAGCGAAGCCTCTGATCCCGTTGGAGCATGGCGCGGCATCGACTTTTCCGAGGGCGAGGATTGGGTCAAAGGGCAGACGCCCATGGGATTCGCGCGAACGGTCGATACCGACGGGCCATTCAACACGTTTTTGGACGGCATGCAGTCTAACTACAGTTCGCTGTATCTGCGGCACCCGTTTGAGGTGGCACCAGGAGAGCTTCCATCCCAATTGCTCCTGCGTTACCGGATCGATGATGGCGTGATCATCTGGATCAATGGTGTGGAAGTAGAACGCTTCCAGGTGGATGCGGGCGAGGCCCCGTTCAGTGCGACGGCCAATGCTTCCGCAGAAGTCAGCACGGGCTGGCGAGAGGTGACGATCCATGGCGGCGCTTTGGTCGAAGGTAAAAATGTTATCGCGGCTCATGCCTTCAACTCCTCCATCACCGGCAGCGATTTCTCGGTCGATGTGTCCATTGAACGTCAGGCCGAGCCACAGCCAGAACCCCAGCCAACTGCCGGCCGCCTCAACTCCACGTTCTCCACGAACGCACCGCCCCAAACCCGCCAAGTCAGTCACAATCCGAAGCAGCCAAAAACCAACGAGCCGGTGATCGTCCGTGCCAAAGTAACGGATCCCGACGGCGTGGCTCGCGTTAACTTGCTTTACCAGACTGTCGAGCCTGGGAACTACATCCGCTCCACCGACGAGACATTCGAAGCAAATTGGATCGCACTGCCTATGACGGACGCTGATGGCGATGATGTGTTTGAGGTGGCGGTGCCCACATCCGTGCAGGTTCATCGTCGATTGATCCGCTATCGCATCGAAGCAGAAGACAGTGCCGCCAAAACCGTGCGTGTCCCTTATGCTGACGATCCAGCACTTAACTTTGCCTACTTTGTTTACGACGGTGCCCCGGCATGGACGGGAAGCTTCAAACCAGGCAGGGAAATGGTCACCTTCGCCGCCGATGTGATGAATTCACTGCCGATCTACCATTTGATCGGACAGGAGAGAGACATTCGCGACTCACAGTACACCACGCGCTACAACGACGGAGTGTATCGGTTTCTCGGCACCATGGTGCACGACGGTGAAGTCTACGATCACATGTCCTACCGCGTTCGCGGGCATGGTTCGACTTACAACACCGGCAAGAACAAATGGAAACTGCGCTTCAATACCGGCCACTACTTTAAGGCGCACGATAACTACGGGCGCCCACGAAATGAAGCTGTGAAAACACTCAACTTTAGCGCCCTTGCCAGCCCATGGAACCCGGCAAACCGTGGCATGGCAGGCCTGGATGAAGCTGTCGCATTTCGCCTCTGGCAACTCGCTGGAACCCCCGCTGCCAACACTAATTATTTTCACCTCCGCATCATTGATGACGCAGTCGAGCAGGATCCAGACGACCAGTACGACGGAGACAACTGGGGGCTCTATCTCACCATCGAGCAAACCGACAAACGCTTCCTCGACGAACGCAGCCTGCCCGATGGTAACACCTACAACATGCACTTTGGCGAAAGCAACGTGCTCAATCAGGCTCCCGGAGAACCTGCAACCACCACCGACCTGCGCCGCTTCTACGCTTCAGGCGGTTACAACAAGCGCAATCCCATCCAACCGGTCTCATGGTGGGAGGAGAACATTGAGATCAACCACTATTTTTCCTATCGGGCAGTGGTCGAAGCGGTCAATCACAGCGATCTGCGGGATCAGGAAAATTCCAACTATTACCACAACCCGGTGACCGGAAAGTGGACCATGATTCCTTGGGACGTCGATCTTCTCTATGAAGAATTCGATCGCTGGGGGCCGAACGCGGTGCAGTCGCAGGCAACGCTTGAGCAGTTTCGTAAGGCACTCGATCACCCGGAATTGAACCTGCGCTTTCAAAACCGGGTACGGGAACTGCAGGACCTGCTGCTCAACGAGGATCAAGGATGGGCATTGGTCGATGAATTCGCGCATGTGTTAGGGAGTGTCGATGGCAGGATGGGCTGGGCAGAACTCGATGCCTATCGATGGGAAGAAGATCCCCGGTCGCGAGCAGTGGAAGGGCCATCCACCAACAGCGGCAGTTTCTTCGTTAATCCCTATCGCTCCACGCGATTCCCAACCAAGCGCCGCGAGCTGACCAGCGGTGACTTTGCCGGCACGGCGCAGTGGGTGAAGGACTTCATCGTGCCGACGGGTTTCGGCGGCGGACGCCTGGACGCAATGGCCGAGGACCCGGCGATCCCCGGTAAACCGCTACTTGCATACGCCGGGGCGGACGGATTTCCCCTGGGAGGAATCGTCCTGCGATCATCGTCATTCACATCACCGAATGGCGCCACCTTTCAGTCGATGCAGTGGCGGCTGGGAGAAGTCCGCAGCATTGCTGGCGAACCTTACATTTACGAAATTGAGCCGCGGTGGAATCCTGAGCCACAGGACACTTTCGCAGCACAGGTCACGTTGCCACCATCAGCGCTGGTTTCAGGAAGAACTTACCGCGCCCGTGTGCGCCATCAGGATGCCTCTGGCCGATGGAGTCGTTGGTCAGATCCGGTCCAGTTTTCGCCAGCAGAGCCAGACCTAGTAAGCTTGCGCGCCGACCTCATTATCAGCGAGATCATGTATGATCCTGCTCCGCCGTCAGCAGCGGAAATGGCAGCTGGCCTTGAAGCTGAGGATTTCGAATTTCTCGAACTTCACAATCGGGGTGAGGGCAATGTTGATCTGGCCTCTTTGCGATTCACCAAGGGCATCGACTTTGATTTCGCGATGCTGGCCAACCCGGTTCTCACATCCGGACAAACCCTCGTCATTGCCCGCAATGCCGAAGCATTCGCCCTGCGCTACGGATTTGCCGCAGCTGCTGAGTGGGGAACGGAAAAGCTCGCCAATGAAGGCGAACTCCTGAAGCTCAGCGTCGGCGCAGGCCTGTCGTTGATCGAGATCGATTACAGCGACGCAGCGCCGTGGCCAGTCGCAGGCAAAACTGGCTCAATCGAACTCAACCGCATTACCGCCACCGACACGACTGTCGCAGCCAACTGGAGACGAAGCCCGCTCGCCAATGGATCGCCTGGAAACATCCCTGTAATTACCGATGGTCAGGAACCCGTAATCGTCAGCCTGCAGATCAGTGGAACCATCGCTGTCCTGACGATTGACTCAGCCTTGGGTTCCGGAGAACCACGATTGCAGACTTCCACCGATCTCATGTTGTGGGTAGATCAGTCCAGCACCGTGTCACCCATCGATGGCGCTCCCAGCGGCCAGCGCTTCAAGCTCGAATACCCGCTCGCTGATGATCAGCGTTCCAGAATACTGTTTCTTCGAGCAGTGCTCAAATGAGCCAGTTTTGGGCCGCCGAAATCATCCACAGAAATCCGCGCGATACTCAGCTGTGCTTCGGCCAAAGGTTATCTTCATTTGTTCATCCAGGCCGCTGGCATTGCTGAAGCCGGTGTGTGCGACGATGGCTTCAGCTGAAGTTTCGCCGGCCAGGATCTGGCGTGCGGCGTGCTGGGCGCGGCGGCGTTCGAGGTAATCCATCGGCTCCATCCCCAACCCTTCTTTGATCACTTTTGACAGTTGCTCTTCTTGGATTCCACTTTCAGAGGCAGCCTGGCGCTGGTTCATGCGTCTGGCCTGAATGGCAGTCCGCTCGAATATTGTTAGTAGCGCTGGCAGTTCTGCGGGCCACTTCAGATGGTGTTCTCCGCGCCAGAATCGCCCGTGCGCCGATGCCAGGTGCAGCAAGATCTTGAGCAGAGAGAGTTTCGTGAGCCCGCCTCTTGCGTTGTTCGATACGAGCTCACTGCGGATCACGCCGAGGTCGGACTCCGTTGCAGCCTGCGCGGCGGCTTCGAGCGAGAACACCTGGGGTTGACGATCATTCTTCTTATCAGTGGTGAAATAGAAAATCCGCCCCCACAGCGCTACGGAATCCGGCGAGCCAAGGAGAGTTTCCCATGCGTCCGACAACCACTCTGGAAGAAAGCGCAACGACGTCATAGCGAGCGACTGGGCACTCACCAGGCTCAGATGATCTCCTGGGCGCAATACGATAGCGGTTCCTGTGGCGATCACCTGCCTGCCCCTGCCGGGCTTTGTGTCCACCACGGCTCTGCCGGAATGGACGAGAAAGATCTCCGGCTGCTCGCGGGCAGTGAGCGCATAGTCAGAAACGAGCTCGAACAGGCGCATGCGCACTGGCCATCTACCCAGCTTCTCCAGCTGGTTTGTCTTCGTCTGGTTCCGCTTGAATAGTTGCACTGGGAATACCTAGCGCATTTCGACCGATTGGAAACTGAATACCTTCACGCAGAACACGATCTGCACTTGGCTCATGGCTTGAACCGTGGCAAGGTTCTCCTTTTTTCATTGCAGCCCAAGCGTTCCAATGGCCAGAAAATCAGGATTTCTCGACAAATTCATTCAGCGCCTTGACCGGGTGGAGCCAGGTGAAGTCCAGAGCTATCTGGTACGCCTGGCACAGGATCACGGCTTGCTGGAAAGGGTGTTTGATGCCTTGCAAGAGGGAGTGGTCGTCACCAACCTGCCTGGAGGGATCACCTACATCAATCGGGCGGCCTGCCAGTTCTTCGGGCTCGATGCAGAGAGTGTCGTCGGGCACCCAGTGGAAGACGCCATTCACGGTCTGGAGTGGAAGAACCTCGTCGGCAAGGGCGAAGGGCAGGTCGTCAGCCGCGATCTCGAAGTGTTTTATCCGGACCGGCGATTTCTCAATTTCTACCTCACTCCTCTGGAAGAGCAGGGCGAGGGCGAGATGTCCGGCTACGTGATGCTGGTTCGGGACATCACGCTGACGCGCAAGCTTGCCGAGGAAGAGATCGAATCCGAACGACTGAATGCCTTGACGATGCTCGCGGCCAGCGTGGCGCATGAGATCGGCAACCCGCTGAATTCGCTCAACATTCACCTGCAAGTGCTGGAGCGAAAACTGAAGAAGCTCTCACCGGACGCTTACGCCGCAACCAGCGAGATCCTTGAAGTAGCGCGTGGCGAAATCACGCGTCTCGATTTCATTATCGATCAATTCCTGCGGGCGATCCGCCCCACCAGGCCACAACTGGAATTGCAAAGTCTGAACACCCTGGTCACGGAGGCGGCACGCTTTTTGAAACCGGAGCTGGAAGACAGACGGATCACGACTAGACTTATTCTGGAGGAGAAGCTGCCGATGCTGCGGGTCGATGGCGATCAAATGAAGCAGGCATTCTACAACCTCATCAAGAATGCATTCCAGGCAATAGGAACCAGCGGAAACCTGACCATCACCACCGAATCCAATGAATATGAAGTCAGAGTTATCGTAAGTGATACCGGCAAAGGAATCTCGCGCGAATCCATGGGCCGCTTATTTGAACCTTACTATACGACAAAAGCATCTGGCACTGGATTG
>JAQCER010000049.1 GCA_027618625.1 Verrucomicrobiota bacterium | reverse complement strand
CGCTCCGATCACCTTCTCAAACGGCTGGAGATCGAGACCGTTGTAAACGCGATGAATTTTTGCAGCGGAGGCCGGATACTTTTCACCCAGGCGCTTGACGCTGTAGTCGCTGACCGAGATGACGAGCGTCGCGGCTTCAATGAGGCGGTCAAGGGTGATCAGATCATTACTATCTGGATCGCAAAAGATGTCGTTCGCGTGGCCGGTGAAGCTGAAAGTATGGCCATAGAACGCCCGCATCCACCAGCAGGCGCGCGCGCCGATTCCAGCGAAGTGGGAATGAGCGTGGCGCACCCCTTGACGTTGCATTTCACTGCCGATATAGGCTGCTTCGTAGACGCGCAGTTTATCCGGGCGATCGCCCCAATGGCGCAATGTTAGGACGACACCTTGAGGGAATTCGTTTCGGCCTTTGCGCGTTTTGACGATCTCCACCAGCTTTTCCGGAGGCGGCAGGACGTGGACACGATCGAACAATTTTTCGGGGAAGTGCCTGATGTTCTCTTCACGCGTGTCGTGGATTGAGAAAATCAGTGGTCTCAGGCCGAGACGTTCGAGTTCGAGAATTTCCCGGGCACAGAACGTCTGCGTGAACGAGGGGAAACGCTCGAACACATAGGCAAGATGGAAAGGCTGAAGAGGGGTGGGCATCTCCGGTTTCAGGGAATAGCACAAGGTAAGGTTGGGGCCTAAGCGATTCCGTCGCGAATTGTCGATTCGGATCCGATTCGCCGATTGCAGAGCCCCTGCTGCGCGCACATATTGAACCATGTCTCAAACCATTTCTTCCACTACCTCGACGCCGGATCCGCAAATCTTGCCAGATGCTCACGGGCATTTTGGGCAATTCGGTGGAATGTTTGTTCCGGAGACGTTGATGGCGGCGCTGACCGAGCTGGATCTGGAGTATCAGAAGGCGCGTGTGGACCAGCAATTTCAGGGTGAATTGGCGCGATTGCTTCGTGAATACTGTGGGCGCGAAACGCCGCTCTACCTTGCCGAGCGGCTTACGGAGAAGCTGGGTGGTGCGCGCATTTATCTGAAACGAGAAGATCTGCTGCACACGGGTGCCCACAAAATTAACAACGCGCTGGGGCAAATTCTCCTGGCCAAGCGTTTGGGCAAAAAGCGGATCATCGCCGAAACAGGTGCGGGCCAGCACGGTGTCGCCACGGCCACGGTTGCGGCCCGATTTGGCTTTGACTGCGTCATTTATATGGGGGCAGTGGACATGAAGCGCCAGGCGTTGAATGTCGCCCGGATGCGCTTTCTGGGGGCCGAAGTGCGGCCAGTGACCGCAGGGCAGGCCACGCTCAAGGAGGCGGTAAATGAAGCCATGCGGGACTGGGTCACCAACGTCCGTGACACCCATTATATTTTGGGTTCGGCCCTGGGTTCTCATCCTTTTCCGATGATTGTCAGGGATTTTCACCGGGTAATTGGTGTCGAGGCACGGCGACAGATTCTTGAGCGCGAAGAGCGGCTACCGGATCTGCTGGTGGCTTGCGTCGGTGGAGGAAGCAACGCGATTGGCCTGTTTCACCCGTTTTTGCGGGATGAAAGCGTCAAAATGGTCGGCGTAGAGGCCGGCGGAGACGGAATCGTGCAGGGGCGCCATGCGGCGAGATTCCAAGGGGGCAAGCTGGGGGTTCTACAGGGGACAAAGACGTTTCTATTGGCCGATGCCGATGGGCAGATCGAACTGACGCACTCGGTGAGCGCAGGATTAGACTATGCAGCGGTAGGACCGGAGCACGCGTTTTACAGGGAACAAGGCCGTATCGACTACGACTATGCGACTGATAATGAAGCACTTGATGGGTTTCAGGAACTCTCGCGCATCGAAGGGATTATCCCAGCTCTCGAAACTTCCCACGCCATCGCCTACGTCCTTAAGCAGGCACCGAAAATGGGGAGGGACGAAATCATTATCGTCAACTGCTCGGGCCGTGGCGATAAAGACGTGGAGCAGGCGGCTAAGTACATTTTAGAGAATCAGGCGAAGTTGAAGAGTGAGCTTGGGCAGGAATTATTAAAATAAACCTGAATTGTCATAAAAAACTCTTGCCGTAAGATATTCTCAATGGCATATTATCAAGGTCTGCTAATTAGGCTAGCACCCCGTTCCGCCAAATCTTGGAACAGGGTGCCGTTGGTAATCATTAGAACGCTCATTATGAAATTGTTACAAACATTGGGAGTGGTCGCCACCGTCTTTGCCGCAAACGCTGCGATTGCTGCGGATTGCTGCGGATTGCTGCGGATTGCGAAACGATCGCCGATTCTGTCACCAAGCAGGTAGAGGCAGCACCGGAAAAGGTGCTGATGATCGTAGAGGACTCTATGGCGAACCACGAAAAGTGCGCGTGTGAAGTGGTGAAAGCTGCGATCGTGGCGTCCAAGGCGAACGAAAAGCTCGTGGGTGAGATAGTTTTTGCTGCGGTGATTGCCTCAGAAAGCATGGCTCCAACGGTTGCCGAATGTGCCATCTCAGTTGCGCCGGATTCTGCTTCCCAGATCCGTTCTGCATTGAAGCGGGCGCTCAGTGATGGTGCAACCCCTTCGTCGGATGAGGGCGGAAAGGCCGTCTATTCGGGCAAAAACCGCTACGGTAAAGATTCGATTCCGTCTGCCGAGGCCGTCGATGATGGGGGATTCGACTTCGGGCGGGCTCCTTTGGATGTTCGAGGAATTTATCTGCTCGCACCGTCCCCAGGCGGTGGGTTTGTTGCAACGACGCGGGATTTCGACATTCCGAAGTCCTTGGCTAGGGAATTCAAGAAAATCTACGGTTATTATCCAAAAGGCTTTGATCGTGAAGAAGTTGTCACTCTCATTAAGCGAAAAGACAAGGAGTCGGGTTCGTCAGGCGGTAAAGTGATATTCGTGCCAATTACGCCGAGCGACCCAACTCCGAAGAAGGATTAACAGTAAATTTCACCTCAATTTTCGACAAAAATCAGGTTTTTTTTCCGATCTTGAAGAAATCTCTTGAAGTCCAACCGAAAAAGTTTGATTATCCCGGCCTGACTCTGGTTATATATGGGCTTTTTGTAGGAAGACCAAACCGACAACACATTTTAACACTAGCCTACAATTGAATTGAAAAGGATCATGATCACAAAGCGAAGTTTTTCTGCTATAATTCTAGTGGCGGCATCCGTAGCCGGTTTGGGCGGAGCCCGAGCCCAAGGGTTGCTTAGCATCGGAGCCGATAACGACTTCGAAGCTAACCTGCCGTTCACTGTTACGCTTGCAACAGCAGTGGGATACGATTCCAACTCAAACCAGGCTCCTGACGGCTTCGATGAAGCGGATACAGGGTTCTGGCAGGGAGGAGTGGTTGTTGCCTACGCTTCAGGTTCCCCCGTGACCAAGGTAAAAGTAGGAGGCCAGTATTCTGGTTTCTACCATTTTGACACGCAGCCGGGCCAGGATGACTGGTTCCAAAATTTCAGGGCAACCTTGAACGTGACTCATTCTGCTTCCCGCAGGCTACAGCTTGGCTTCAATGGTTGGTTTGCCTATGAGTTCCAGCCTGACTTTGCAATCGGCCAGACCAGTTCACGAGTTCAAGATCAATATACCTTCGGCTATGCCAACTTCTCGGCAGCCTACATGATCTCGCCTTCGATCACTTCTGTGACGAACTACACTTTCAGCGCAGTATCCTATGATGGCGAGAATGCCGACGATAGGGTGAGCCATCTGGTTTCTCAGCAGCTCAAATACCTTGTCTCAAGGTTGACGGCTTTGACGGCAGAGTATCGATTTGGCGCGACCGAGTATGATAGTGGTCGGAACGATTACAAATCACACTATGCATTGGTGGGTGCTAATCACGCATTCTCCCGTCAGTTGACTGCCAGCATTGCTGGTGGTGCTGAGTTCACTGAATTTGATTCAGGGGGCGATACCACAAATCCTTACTTTGAGGGTGCATTGAACTACCGATTGGCTGAAGAGACAACCTTGCGTTGGTATAACCGCTACGGGTATGATCCCACGAATGCAGGAACCCACCAGGAGCGCCTTTCCTACCGGACTGGTTTAACTGTTACCCAAAAATTCGGCCCATACCTCTCCGGTAATGCTGGAGTCCATTACCTTCATCAAACATTTACCGATGGATTCTCATCCCTCGGCGATCGTGAAGACGATCTTGTTAATCTGACTATCGGACTCGACTACCAGATTCTCCAAAATGTGGTTTTGAATTCCAGCTACACTTACACCAATCTCTCATCTGATGCTGAGTTCTCTGATTATGATCGTAGCCGTGTCTCACTCGGAGTGAGCGCCACTTTCTAAAAAATTCAGTAAATCTTTGAACGGATTGCTCCCGCTGTGTTCATACACGGCGGGAGCTTCTTTTTTCCTTGCGTAGCCAAAGATCAGTAATATCTATTAACTAACCATGGACGATACAAACAATAGCGAGGTCAAACTTCACGCACTTGATTACTGGCAAGTAATCAGGAATCGATACGGCGTTATTCTCTTGGCGTTTTTCTTAGTATTCATGACGGCTGCCGTGATTACCTACATCATGCCTAGAGAGTATCTGGGACGCGTGCGTCTACAGATTCAGCCAGTGTCTCAGGAATATGAAGTATTCCGCGAGAATTCCGCGAGAACGATGATCACGCCAGCGTTTATCCAGACGCAGTTCCAGATTATCACCAGTAAGGAGACTCTTTATGATGTGATTGACGAAATGCAGTTGGTGAAGAAGTGGGAAGACGCCAAAACTCGCGGTGATGCTTACGGATTGTTGCTGGATAAGTTAAGCACTGAAGAGGTGCGGGGGACTGACCTGATTGATATCGAAATCTTCCACACAGACCCGCAGGAGGCGGCAGATCTGGCTAACGCTATTGGCCAAGCATACAAAAACCGACGAACCGAAATCGAGACTTCCCGCAGTAACCAGGCTCTGGACATGCTGAATGCTCAGGAGACTCTTCAGGAACAGAAGGTTGAGGATGCAAGGCAGGCGATGGTCGAATTGATGGAGAAGTTCAACATTGTCGATCTTGGAACAGGAGGAATGCCTGCATGGGCCGGGGTAGGGGACACGACGGACACCGGCTCGAAGCAGATCGTTATGGCAAGCAAGATGAACAGCCTTCAAGCAGAGCAGGAAATATCGACGATCAAAACCCATATTCAGACACTTACCGGTCTCGAAGGGGAGAAATTGATTGAAGGGGCAGTCGCTCTCAATGTGATGGACTCAACGATCTCAACCTTTTTCCCAGAGCGGCAAAAACTGAAGGTGCAATTGGAGGCGCTGTTAAAGACTGGATTGGGACCTCAACACCCGGATATACAATCGTTAAACTCCCAATTGGCCGAGGTGGATCGGATCCTTGAGAATGGCGTAAAATCAGTCAAAGAGTCTTTGGGAACTCGTCTCGAGATCGCATTACTGAGCCTAAAGAGCCTGGAAGGTATCGGAGAGGAAAAGAAAGACGAATCGATGCTCGAGAGGAAGAGCTACACGACATACGTTGAGGCAAAGCGTAATCATGAGACCCAGAATCAAATCCTGACCGACATGCGTCAGGCTCTTCTCAAGGAGAAGGTCGATCTTTCGCTTCCGAAGAATCCTATCGAAATTCACGAAAATGCTGAACCGAATGAGGTCCCTGCAAAACCGCGTGTCCCTCTTCAATTGGCTCTTGGAGCCGTGGTGGGGATCGTTTTCGGTATCGGTCTCGCTTTCTTCCTAGAATACTTGGATACGAGTGTGAAGACTCTTGAGGACGTAGAGCGTTACTTGGGAGTGCCAGTTCTTGCCGTGATTCCAAAGGACGTAGGTGTTTTGCATAAGCAAAGTGGATTGAGTCCAGATGCTGAGGCATACCGAATTCTGCGGACGAATATCGAATTCAATCGAAAGAGCGCTGATGCAAACGCGATTACAATTGTCAGTGGTGGCGCAGGCGAGGGTAAATCGACGACGCTAGTCAACTTGGCATACATTTGTGCCCAAGGCGGTTACAATACGCTGATGATCGACGGTGACTTGCGACGTCCGAAGCTGCACACGTTCTTTGATATCAACAACTCAGTAGGCTTGACCAATTACCTGACCACGGACCTCATGCTTGAGGACGTGATCCTGCAGACGCCGATCGATAACCTTTATTTCATGCCCAGTGGTATTCTCCCGGCTGATGCGGCTGGAATTTTGAACTCCCGTCGGATGTCGGAGCTGATTGCCGATGTGAAAAATCGCTTTGACTTGGTGTTGATTGACTCTCCGCCAATTCTAGGTGTGAGTGATGCATCTGTCCTTGCAAGTGAGGTGGACCTTACCATGATCGTCATTCAACACCGAAAGCTGCCACGTGGGATGCTGATCAGGGTGAAGCAGGCTATCGAAAACGTTGGTGGTCACCTTCTGGGAGTTGTCTTGAACAACGTGGATGTCAGGAGTGACAGCCAGTACCAATACTACACAAGCTACTACACCTATTACTCACCAACTCAGAGTGAGCCTCGAGCTAAAGCTCGTCCAACTGAAGCCATGATCGATGATGAAGACATGGTGGACTATCCCGATCATGAAGTAGACACACCGAGCAAATCGAGTGGGAAACCTGAAAATCGTGGACCAAGCGCTGGCGCTAGCGCTTACGATGATGACGAGTATTAAGACGGTCTGGCGTTCGGGCACTAACTTTTAAACAGAACCGTGACAAAATCACACATGAAAAGTAACGCAATAGCGAGTGCGATGCTGGTGGCAGTTGTTTGCGTATTCGGATACGGAACTCTCTCTGCTCAGACCGAGGCCCAAACTCAGACCCAGGAGGAAATTCTTCGTCCAGGTGATCAGATTCAATTGAGGATCAGCGGAGTGCCACCGAAAGACCAGCTCGAAATAACTGGTCTATACACTGTGGATGGCGAAGGGAAGATTCGTCTCACTCACATCAAATCTGAAATCCAGGCGAAAGGGCTGCGGCCCTCGATGCTGGCGAAGACGGTAGAAGCGGCTTACGTCAGTGCCCAAATATTTACTTCGCCGAGGATCACGATTAACGTCGACGGGGGGACTACCTCCCTGCGCTTCGTATCGGTTTCTGGCGAAGTGAATGGAACTGGAGATGTACCCTATCGTCCAGACTTGACCTTGCTGGCCGCAATTTCTGCCCGAGGAGGATTCACCGACTATGCCGACGTGAGAGCCGTAAAGCTTATGCGGGGGAGCAATACCACGAAGCATAACATGAAGGCGATTTCCAGCAATCCCGCTCTCGATGTCAAGCTGCGCCCGGGAGACAAGATTATTGTTTCGCAACGCAGTGCATTGCCCAGAATATTTAAGGATAAGTAGTTAGTTTACCAGACAGAGTCTGAATCTCTTTCAAGCCCCGCTGGTGAATTCTCATCAGCGGGGCTTTTGGTCTTCAGCCATCACTCTTTTGGGTGCCAAGTGATATTGGATATTGGATTCGGAATGATTCCAGTCTGTCCACGACTCGGTCTATCCTTTGCAGAACCCTTGGACGGACTAGAAATTTGGCGCTAGGGTCAGCATCAATGAGCGTGGACCTGTCCGACCTTTACCAGGAAATCATTCTCGGTCACAATAGGCGACCGAGAAACGAAGAAGTATTGGAGCCGAGCAATTACAAAGCCGAGGGTTTCAATCCGTTGTGTGGCGATCGCATCACTGTATACGCGAGAGCAGATGGGGCTGGGCGGATTGAGCGTGTCACCTTTGTTGGTGAGGGCTGTGCGATTTCAAGAGCATCCGCGTCAATCATGACGACTCAGGTTCAAGGGCGCACGATCTCCGAGATCAGCCAGAGAATTAGTGACGTGATCGCAATGCTTTCTCAGCCAGATGACCCTGAGATGGACCTGGCGGTTGAGGGGGATCTCGCCGCACTTGCAGGCGTTCGAAAGTTCCCGGCCCGAATCAAGTGCGCCACTCTCAGTTGGCATGCCCTCCGAGCTGCAATCGAAAAAGGAAGTGATGCGATTGACGACTAGATTGGGCTCGGCACCAGTTCCTTCTCTGGTCTCCGAGGGCAAGGCAATGATACACTCCCAAGCAATCATCTCCTGCGAGTGAGACTGTGAGACTGGGGCTGATCTATCATCAGTTTGTAGACAGTGGGGGGCTTGAGAAGTACCTCCTCGGACTTTCGCGAACTCTGGTCGACAGCGGGCATCAACTCGATGTGGTAACCGCAAAGACTGATGCGATCACCCGAGCGGAATCGGGAATCCGACTGCACATGCTTAAACGCCCACCGCTATCCTCAATGCTGCGCCTATGGGACTTCGCCTGGCGATCCGAGAGTTTCTGTCGCAATGATGAAAGATTCAGATCTTCCGTCGATCTCACAGTCGGTTTTGGCCGAACGATTTCTCAGGACATGCACCGCGCTGGTGGTGGCTGTCATGCGATTTATTCACGTCTGCTGCCGGCATCGAAACGCCTCGGGCTCAAGAATCGACTGGAGCTCTCGCTGGAGTGGCAACTCTACAACTCCGGCAAAACGCGCCACTTTGTCGTCAATGCATCCAAGGTAAGGGATGAACTGCAGCAAACCTATGGGATTGATCCAGCGAAATGCTCCGTCATTCACACGGCAGTGAACACTACCCAATTCTTTCCAGCTGAATCTGAATCTCAGCGTCAAATCCTGCGTCACGAACTTGGGATGCCCACAGATCGGAAAATTGCTCTATTCGTCTCTTCCTCGCACCGGAGAAAGGGACTCGGTACCATTCTCAATGCCCTCAGCTCATCGGCCAGCCTCGCCGATCTGGACGTGTGGATTGCGGGAAAAGCGCTGGATGCACGGCACCGGCAAATGGCTCAGGCGATCCCAGGGCTGCTCCCGCGATTGAAGTTTCTTGGCGAGCGATCCGATCTGCCAGCGCTCTATCGGGCCTGCGATGTCTTTGTGCATCCGACGCTTTATGACGCCTGTGCGAATACAGTCCTGCAGGCGATGAGCAGCGGAACTCCGTCCATCGTTTCTGCGGCCGATGGCGCTGCTGAGTTCATCGATCACGGCAGGAACGGCTTCCTTCTGAAAGCTCCTACCGCCTCGGACGAGCTCAGGCACCACCTTGAGGTGGCGTCTTCACTTGCCCCCATTACGCGAGCGCAAATCGCCGAGGCTGCGAGGAACCGCATGCTGCCATTGACCTGGCACGCCCACGTGACAAAGTGGGAAGTGCTATTCGAAGAACTGAAACGTCCGACTCCAGCTTAACTTCATCGCGTCACTGACTGCCACCGCCTTTGTATGGGGCTCCGACGTGGAGCATTGCCTTATGCCGCTGCCCATTGCTGGCGATTTCGTAGTGGCTTTTTCGAAGTTCCGAGAGCACAACCGGCGAGCCGTCATTGTTCTTGACGTAGGCCATGCCGACTGCGCGGCCCAAGGTTGGTCCGAATGCAGCGGAAGTGGTGTAGCTGATGAGTTTGCCATCGCGAAAGACCGGCTCATTTCCCCATAAGGGGACGCTTGAATCCTTCAGCACCAGGGATACCAGACGCCGACGGATACCCTGTTCCTTTTGTCGCAAGAGGCTCTCCTTGCCGAGAAACGCCTTGTCCCAGTCAACAGCAAAACTCAGGCCGGCTTCCAGTGGAGTGTCATCAGGAGAGATGTCGTGCCCCCAGGCGCGAAAGCCTTTTTCCAGTCGCATGGCATTGATCGCGTAGACACCCGCATGACCGATGTCGAACGGCCTGCCCGCAGTGACGATCGAATCATACACCTCCCGAGTAGTCTGGAACGGCGTGTGCAGTTCCCAGCCGCACTCTCCCACGTAGCTAACACGCAGCGCTTTGGTGTAGTGTCCATCGACCGTGATTTCCTTAGCCGTCCCGGGCGGGAACGCCGATTCTGAAAGATCCTTATCTGTCACCGCCGACAACACAGCTGGCGAGTTTGGGCCCATCACACTGATGACTCCCATCCCGGACGTCACATCGATCAACTTGGCATCACTGTTCTCTGGTATGTGTCGCCTGATCCAGTCGGCGTCCCGGACAGACTGAGTCGTCGAAGTGATGATGTAAAACTCATCTGGATCGTTGCGAACAACCGTCAAATCGGTCTCGTAGGTACCTCTACCATTGAGCATTCCAGTGTAAACCACCTTGCCGACTGGAACGTCGACATTGTTGGCGCAGAGGTGCTGTAGAATTTCGCAAGCGCCCTTGCCACGCAGGAGAAACTTCGAAAACGTCGACTGATCAAGAACGGAGACATTCTCCCGGCAATTGCGCACTTCTTCAGCAACGTAAGGAGCCCAGTTCTGGCGCTCAAACGAATACTCCGCCTCAGGCAAGACGTCTTCTGGGGCGAACCAGTTGGCACGTTCCCAACCCATCGACTGGCCGAAGCAGGCGTTCAGCGCTGCCAATCGATCATAGAGCGGCGTGCGGCGCAGTCCGCGGGCGGTCGTGAATTCACGATTTGGCCAGGCCATCTGGTAGTGCAATCCTAACACTTCACCTACACGTTCCATCAGGTAGGCGCGATCATTGTGGATGGGCAAAAACCTCTTGATATCCACCGACCAGAGATCCATCGGCGACTCGCCACCTTCCAGCCACTCGGCAGCATATTTGCCAGCGCCACCAGCGCTCGCGATGCCCACAGAA
>JAQCER010000048.1 GCA_027618625.1 Verrucomicrobiota bacterium | reverse complement strand
CCTCTTCTTCTGCGGCAAGCTAGACATGGCCATTTCCCTCTCTACCCACTAAACTCCCGGAAGGGCCCTTCTTCACCTGTTCCACGAGCGAGGCACAGCCATCCTCGAGTAAATCCAACACGCTCTCAAATCCTTCATCGCCACCGTAGTAGGGATCCGGAACGGACATGACGCGATGTTCGGTGAGGTAATCGCAGAAGAATTTCAACTTTTCGTCGTAGACATTTTCCGGATCGAAGGCGCGCAGGTCGCGCATGTTTTCATCGTCCATCGCGAGGATGAGATCGAACGCCTTGAAATCTTCCCGCGTCACCTGCCGGGCGGCACCTTTGATTGCGAATCCCCGCATGCCACCGGCCAGCTGCATCCGCTTGTCCGGCGCATTGCCTTCATGATAGCCGATCGTCCCCGCGGAGTCGCACTCGACCCGATCACTAAGCCCCTCTCGATCAAGCAACTTGCGCATGACACATTCGGCCGCAGGAGAGCGGCAGATGTTGCCCATGCATACGAAGAGCAGGCGTTTCTTAAATGTTGAAGTAGACGGCATCGCGGAACGTTGTACTGAACTTTTGCAAAAGCAAGCGGTCCATGATGCACCGTTAAACGACGGACAGCTGCTGTTCCAAAACTTTGATCAGCTCTTCGATGGAATCGACCGTGAACGTGGCCTCCACCCCTACCCGATGGTCGGTCCGAACGCGCACCGTCGACGGCACGCCAGCACGCTGCGCCATCACGATGTCGCGATCCGCGTCGCCAATCAGCCACGACCGCTTGAGATCAATGGGCAACACCTCTGTCGCCTCAACAATGAGCCCAGGATTCGGTTTTTCGAGCGACTCTGTCCCTGGCAGACCAGTGAACACGTGAATGGAATCAAACTGCGCCGCAGCACCAAGGGAATGTTGCATCTCATCGTGCAGAGAATGTAGCTCTTCGAGCGTAATCAGACCTTTGGCGACGCACCTCTGGCTGGTCACCAGCACAGTCCAGAAGCCGCGGGATCTGCACAACCTCAGCGCCTCGCCGATCCCTTCATTTATTACAAAGTCCTGCCACCGCGTTATATAGCCACCCCCTGGCGATCGATTTACCACCCCGTCCCGATCGAAGAAGATCGCCGGACGTTTGGTCAACTCAGATCCTTGTGGTGTTTCCATCACTGATCAGAACAAGGCCCTCCCCACGCCCTCACGCCAATGATACATTGCTAGCATTGCTCGCCGATGTGTCACTCGGTCACGAGCACCATCACGCGGAAAAATCTGGTGCCGCCCTCCAGGCTCATCGGCATCGAAACTCCGCCGTCAGCGTCGACGTCAGCAGCGGAACCTTCCCACACAGAACTCCAGGCACCCGTGGCAAGATCACTGGTGCCCTCGACTCGATAGATCGCAGCTCCAGCGGAACCAGGAGCCATGGAATAAAAGGACAGTACCGCCTGTTCCCGAGATGCGTTGAAGTCTAACGCTAATCGAATCTGATTCGCAGGAGCGTAGACGGAAGCGATCACTGCTGACGATTGGCCAGGGCCACCTGCTGGCTGATGGTCACAACTTGCACCCTCACACTCCTTCGCGATTGGTGCGACTTCACCGTCTGCAGCCGCAGCCGCAGCCGGGACATCACGGCTCCCCGCAGTGGGAGCGATTTCTCATGTGTTTGCACACGCTGCCTCAACAACCTTTACGCTCGCCGTTGGCATCGGCTCCTCAGCAGACAACGTCGCTGCCAAAGCGAGACTCGTAAGGCCGACTCGGATCAAAAGAGAATGTTTTCGTGTTGATTTCATGCTGTCCTCCACTTGCTTTCTTAAAGGTGCAATTCCTTATGATGATTACGATAAGTCCCCACGAAAAGTGCCGCAACTGTTTTTCACAAGATTGCGGCACGAAACAGAAGTTATTCTCAGTTATGATAGAAAATCCGAAGATTCCTTACATTTTCACCTGATAATGGGCGGCTAGATCACGTGTATCCCAGTTCAAACACTGTCCCGGAGAGAATCCTAACAATAGCGCAGAAGCGTGAACGGCCTCTTCCGTTGGGGCCTCAATCTCTACAAACGGTGGCACGCACTTGAGCGCACCATGATAGTCGTCGATCAAGATCTTCGCGCCGGTCTCGGGTAACAGAAATTCCTCGCGCTGCTTGCGGGTCTCAGCAATTTCCACGTAGCCAAGGCCGCTCAAAATTTTGCGCATGGTTTCGAAGCAACCGATGCTGGTCTCCTTTTCGTCCATCACTTTGGCCGTGTCTTTTCGCAGCCGTCGCTTGAATGCGAGCACAGCCTGGTCACCTTCGCGGCGCAACCGAAGAGCATCGCCCGCAGCCCGAATGCTGCCATCGACATCGTCGAAAAAGATCGCATGCATCTCGCCGGAGAATTCCAGATGGGCATGAAGCTCGATCAGTCGCGCGTGCAATGCGGTCAAGTCCACTTCGAGAATCTTCACTTCAATCTCTGCTTCAGCTTTCATTCATTTGAAAAGGGCGCAACACTTTCTTGAGCATCGCCAAAGAACAGGCGACCAAAATCTTCGTACTTCGGGCGTGAGGAAGGCGGCCAGAATTCCTCGGCACGAATCGCTTTTGCAGCTGCCGCAGCGCAATGCATCGCCTGCTCAAGCACGTCCTCATTCAGCCCGTTCCAGGTGGAGATGGCCGTTTCACCAGCAGCGCGTGGCATATTGAAATAGCTCGCTGAAATGGGCGTATCCCGCTCCACACCCCGTCGCAGTGCCAGGACGTAGAGCGGGAGCTGCAAGTTGATCCAGCGCATTTTGCGGCCATCTGATCGATCAAACAACAACCATTGGCGCAGTTCATCGGGATTCTCGGTTCGCTTCAACGGCGCAAGATGAGCGTCAGCAGGTGGAGTCGGCTTGTCTGCTGTTTTGTAATCGAGCACGCGAATCGCGCCGGAATTCCGATTGCGATCAATGCGGTCAATCGTTCCGGAAATCTGCAATCCTCCAATCTCCCAGGGAAGCTCACGATCGAATCGCCACTCCACTTCCTCGATCCGCCAGCCCAGGGCGAGATCCCTCACGTGTTCCTCTGCGGCCCAGGCCAGTCGTTGCCGCGCCGTTTCCAATTGAACCTGCACCGGCACCGTGACGACTTTACCGTAACGACGCTCCACGTAGCGATCCGCAGCATCGAGCAGGAACGCCTTTACTTCGCGTTCATCGGGGCAGGCGCGCATCGTTTCGTCACGACCGAGCCGTTCCAGGGCATCATGGCAGAGGTTTCCGAACTCCATCGGGTTCATCTCCTGCTTTTCCGCATCCACCTCCCGCATCCCCAAGCCATGAGCCAGGTAGAACCGGAACGGGCATGATAAAAACGCAGCAAACGCCGTCACAGAAATTCGCGAACGAATGCGGGCATCGTCGGGCAATGGTAGAGGCTTCAGCTTCCATGCCCGCTGCCAGGGGGGCGGCGCGATCTCGTCCGATGAAGTTTCACCCTGGAACAACTGCAGCGCGCGAGTTGGGAGCAAGTCGTCCGAGCACTGGAGCAACAGGCGCGATGGCCGCAACGGGTCACCGTTGTTGCGCGTTCTGCCGACGACAAAGTCGACCCTGCCGTGGCTGGCACGACACGCCAGCATCGAAGAAAGCAGATACGCATCCCTGCCAAGACGTCGCTCGTTGTCTTTTATTCCCAACAGAACCCTCGCCTGGTTCGGCAAAAACGGATCACCGACAATTGCCTCAGGAAGTGAGCCATCATTGCACCCGGTGATGATCAGGTGTGGAGCATCGTCCCAGAGCAACTCCAGCCACCCCTGAAGATCGAGATCGTCTCCTTCACGTTCACGATAGAAAGCGATTCCGGAAAGTGCGTGCTGAACCAGCTCCAGAGAATCTGCAGGCGCGAGCCGAATCTTCGCCGCCCTGGCCACCTTGCTCTCCAGCCCGTCCAGTGCGGCACTCATTTCGCCAGCAATGGTGCTGAACGCCGCGTCCTCCGGAGTATCACTGCGAAACTCTCGGTGACCGTAGATGAATGCGAGCCAACGCAGCAGACAATCGCCAAACCCAGCGCTGCCCGCTCGACCGAAATCGTCGAGACCGTCCGCCACGATCTTAATCAATCGGGCAGTTGCCGGAGACACTTTCGTTCCCCGGCGGATGGCATCGGCGAGATCATCGATCGAATCAGGCAAGTGATTATCGCGCAGCGCATCTAGCTCTGCCAGAACGGCTGCCGGTGCCCAATCTTCCCCGGCGTCACGGCCTGCGGCACGCAAGAATTCGGGATTCAGCGTCAGTGCGCTAAATGCGCCAAAGGATCGCGTCCGCAGGAGATCACCGAGCACCGCCAGAGTATGCGCCAGCTCATGTCGGGCAAAGGGAACGCCGTCTGGATTGAAACAGGCCACTCCCTGCTCGCCCAGCACGCTCTCCAGATGCGGCGCTACTTCTCCATCAGGAACTCCGATGCTCACCGAACCCGGCGTTGAGTATTTTTCTAACAAACCCACCACAGCCTTGGCCTGAGCCCGGGGATTTGCGGCAAGGTGAATCGTCGACTCCGCATCGGGGATCGGGATCTCCCGCCCGATCCATTCAGTCGCGATGGGTCGCCCCCAACTATCGAACATCGTCTGTAAGTCTTCAGGGGCATAGATGATCACTTTCGTATGCGCGCTGGTGCTGAGTCGCTCCAGCGCGAGCACCGCGAGTGCGCTTGGATCAGGCGTCGCCATCAGCACTACGGAGGTGATCCCGTCAGGCAAGGTCGCGGATTCGGCCGCAGCCGCCCGCGCGAGGAGACAATCTTCCTTTCCGCCTCTTCGGAGGATGCCGATCATCTGCCGCTCAAGGTTCGCCAGCTCCTTCCATCTTTCAATTTCGTCCAGCACTTTGCCGAACTTTCTCACCGCTGAAACGATCGTGAGCCCGCCTTCGCCGAGTGCATTGCGCAGCCGTTCCAGTTGCATCGCCGTTTGCAGAGCCCAGCTGAATCCTCGGTCGACAGGCTCGATCGGGAACAAATGGGGACATGTCTGGATGTCCACCGCCTGCAGCGTGCTGATCCAGGCCAGCAGCGTCTCCAGTTGAGAGGCGACCTGGTCGGAATCTTCCAGTTGGGTAAGAAAATCCGGCGGCACGGTCATCGGCGGGATCACCGCAGCGTCCCTTTGGGCGGCGAACACCGCCAGTGCCTCGCGCAGTCTGCGGCCTGCAGCGCGTGTCGGCACCACCACCAGCAGGGCACTTAGATCCAGCAGACCGCCGCTCCAGTCCCCCACCAGCTCAGCCACTGCAGCATCGAGCAGCGGCGCACTCCAGTCGATGAAGACGCGCTCATCCGCTCCACCGCTGATCGTTGTGAAAAGTTCGTCCTGTTTGTAGAGCGCCATTCTTTGACCACCCTACACCACGAAACTGCGGACTTGGCAATAACTGATCGCGTCCCGGCGCAGATCAGGGCATCGTCACAGACAATCGCAAGAACACTTTTCCTGCAGTCGGCTCGATGGCGCTGAGCCCGCGGACAGATACGATCTCCGTATCGTCAGGGCCATCAATCAGATTGAAAATGGTAGTATACGTCTGATTCGAACCATCTCCATTGAATCGCCAGTTACTGAGATCACTGCTCACCTCAACGCGATCGGTGACGTCCGTCCTGCCCTTTTTCCGCGTGTAGGTGAGCACTGGATAGACAGGGCTTCCAAGCTTCGCAGTGCTGGCTGTTGCCACCGATGGAGCGTCGGCACTTTTGGGCAGCGTTCCACCGAGGTATTCGACCAGGTTCCCGCGCCCGTCTCCATCCGGATCCGCATTGGGGCCACTGATGTTCACATTGGCTCGCTCGGCTGAGTTGAACTCGGACACTTGCCAGAGCGCAAAGCCAGTCAGAGCCGATTGAAAGGTTGCCGTAATCGCTACATCGGCACCGATCGTAATCGTCAATGGATTCACGGAACCACTGGCACCTCCACTCCAACCGAAAAACGCGTTTCCTGCGGTTGGAACGGCAGTGAGGGTCACGGAAGTTCCCTGCTTAAACATCCGACCGACGGGATTGGTCTTCACTGTGCCATCCCCCAGCAAGTCTAATGTCAACGCGAACTCAGGCAAGGGATCACTGCTCATGATCAGCCCGGAATTTCCAGCAGCGACCACGCGATCGTTTCCTTCCACCACAGCTCTAAGATTAGTCGGCAACCCAAGGGAGACGTCATTCCATGCCTTGCCGTCAGGACTGAATCCGATCTGACCACCGGAGCCAAAGGCTACAAACTGCCCATCGCGATAGAACAGAAGCTGGATGTTCGCCGGCGGGAATTGCACACCTTCCCCCGACCAGTCGAGACCATTCACGCTCGCTAGCACCGTGTTGAAGCCCCCAACGGTCAGGAAACGACCACCGCCATACACGATCAGGTTCAGGGCCGAAGTCGCGCCGCTGATCCGCTGTTCCCAGTTGATTCCATCGACACTGGTAAAGATGGCACCGTTGGTTCCCACTGTTACGTAGATGCCGTTGGCGTAAATCAAGTCATTCAGCTCCTCTACAAGTTGCACGTCCGATGTCGTCCAAGTGGAAAGGTTCGTGCTGCTGCGCAGGAGTCCATTTCTACCGAGCAAAAACCAACGACCATTCGCATATCGAATCTTGCCAATGGCCGGAAACCCATCGAACTGCTTTACCGGCGGTTACCAAAGACGCCCGTCGACACTCTGGACAATCTCACTGCCGTAAGAAACGGCGACAAATTTACCGTCGGCGTAAATCATATCATAGATGCCCAATTCGTCCGGCATCGTGTAAGCATCTTGCCACTCCAGACTGTCGGCGCTGGTACGAATCTTCCCGTCGTAGTCGGATAGCACAAAGAGCCCATTGGCAAATGCCAGGCCGCCGAACGATTCTTCGTATCCTCCCTTATGCGATGCCCACGTCACGAGATCAGGACTTGAGGCAATCGTTCCACTGCGCCCAACAGCTACGGTGACCCCTTCGGCAGTAAGAATTCCGTATAGATCGTTGTCACCCCGGTCAAAGATTTGCAGTTTTTCCCACTCGATGAAGTCAGGCGTTTTTATCAAGCTACCCTGCCGCCCCGTCAGGTAGTAGGCTCCATTCTGATAGATCCCGCCCCAGAACCATTCATTTCCTGTGTAGGGCCGGTGCGTCCAATTGATCCCGTTGGGACTGGTGAGTACCGTCCCGTCTTTCCCTCCTACGACGTACTGGTCGTTCAGATAGCTCACGGAAAGCAGACCGCTCTTCAATCCGTCAAGCGCCACCCCGGTTGGGCGCAGGGTCCACTGCTGACCGTCGGCACTCGTCAGGATCGTGTTGTCGGCTCCCACCGCGATGAATTGGCCACCGGCGAACAGGATATCATGCAGGTTCACGCTGACACCCGTACTCACCGAACTCCATTCGACGCCATCTGCACTCGAGGCGACCATCCCATCAGAACCACACATATAAAAGAGACCATTCTGAAAAGTGATACCGTAATTGTTGAACGGGATGCCGCCTGGACGGGAGATCTCCCACAACTCCAGATCAAAGCTGGTTAAAACGGTGCTGTTGTCCGATCCGCATACGACATATACCCCGTTGCCAAACGCGATGTCGGAGATCGATCGCGTGTAGCCGGACGCGTGTGAGTTCCAAGCCTTGCCATCATCACTGCTCAAAATCGTTGCGTTCTCGCCCAATGCCAGAAATTTTCCCACTGCATAATGCAGCTTTGTGAGATGATTGACCGTAGGCGTCGGGCTACGCACTTTCATTTGCTCGTAAATCGTTTGCCCGAAAATATTTACAGGAAACCCAAGCGCTACGTGAGCGCTGAATAGAAGAGATGTCAGGATCGGGTGCTTCATTTTGAAAATCTGGAATCTATACCAAACTATACCCCTCCGATCACTTTTCCTTACACGAATCCCTCGTTCGCAACGCCCTTTTTTCATGCAACCTAAACGCGCAACCGCCTCAGCGACTGCTCAAAATGTGGCCAGAAGGTTCGCGCGGCGCGTTCGACACTCATCTTTGCTCCCAGCTCATTCTCCAGCGATGTCATAGCGACCCCCTGAATGCCGCAGGGCGTGATCTGCTCGAATGGCGAAAGGTCACCGCCAATATTGATCGCCACACCATGCAGACTGATCCAGCGCTTCACGCCGATCCCGATAGACGCAAGCTTGCGCTCCTCCACCCACGCTCCGGTCAATCCTTCCCGCCGACGAGCATTGATCCCCATCGCACGGCATGCCGCGATTACGCTATCCTCCAGCGCCCGAAGGTAACGGTGCAGATCCTGGCCGTAGTTGCGCAAATCGAGAACAGGATAAACGACCAACTGGCCCGGCCCGTGATAAGTCGCTTGTCCGCCGCGGGAGATTTCCACCACCGGGTGCGGCAGATCTTGCTCCCCCAGACTGGACTGATCCGGCCGTTTTCCAATTGTGTAAACGGCATCGTGCTCAAGAAAAAAGACTGTGTCGGAAACTTCCCCGGCACCACGCTGCCGCACTTGACTCTCCTGCAAATCCAAAGCCTCAGAGTATCCGATGCGGCCCAGCCAGCGGTGCTCGATCATTGCGTCCTCCATCCTTCTATACCAGTCGCACCTCCTTAATTGTTGCTTTGTTAGGATCGTTCTCGTAAAAATGGGTAAGCCCTATTGCGAGCGCGTCTGCGGCGTCTGGAGCAGGCGTTTCGGTGAGCCCCAGCAGTGCGCGCATCATGAAGGCTACCTGCTGCTTGTCCGCCGCTCCACGACCGACGACCGCCTGCTTCACGCGCTTGGGCGGATACTCATAGATCTCCATTCCATGCTCAGCTGCAGCCAGAATGGCAGCTCCCCTTGCAGCTCCCATCGTGATCGCCGTCTTGTAACTCTGGACGTAGATCACCGACTCAATCGCACAGCAATCCGGCTTATAGTCACGAATAACACAGTGCAGTTCTTCGCGGATGCGCACCAGGCAGCCGGACTGCAGAAGTTTGGGAGGATTCTTGATCACGCCAAATTTCAGGGCCTTGTACTCCCTGCCGAGGCGCTCTATGACGCCAAAGCCTGTATTGCGAAGTGCTGGATCGATGGAAAGGACGCGCATGGAACTGCCTGGAACGGCTTACACTTGCCTCAGACAGGGAAAGGCGCAACAAACAACGACAGCGCTTCACGTCAGGCAGTGCAGCATCGGTTTGACGAAATGACTGAACCGATCCACCATTGCAGCGAGCCATTCTCCATCGATCTCGATTCTCTCGACTTGGAAGCAAACAAGATAACTACCTACATCACCTCAACCGATGACCGCGTTCCGAGCGACTGGCGGCTCTGGACTCTGTGTGGCACCGCGATTCTAACGATTTTGGGCGTCACTTTTGCGAGTGCTATCAGGCAACCGTACCCTGAGTGGCCGGCGCAGTGGCCGGAATATTTTCATTTCGCGGATCGCCGTGCATTTTTCAAACTGGCTAACTTTGGTGATGTGATGAGCAATATCCCCTTCCTGTTCACGGGTGCGTGGGGTTGCTATTTCATGTGGCATTGTCAGCCCCGGCGAGACGGGCACGTGATCAACAGGTGGGAAAAGTGGGCTGCGTTCGCCATGTTCTTTTTTGTCATCTGCACCGGCTTAGGCTCCGCATACTTCCACTTTCAACCAACTGCCGCACGGCTGTTCTGGGATCGCCTGCCAATGGTATTCGTGTTCATGCTCTTCTTCGCGATCGTGATTGGTGACCGGTTGAGCATGGATCTCGGGCGGCGCATACTGCCAGTGCTGCTTGTGATTGGCGTTGGCAGCGTCGTCTACTGGCGTTGGTCTGAAGCTAACGGCGCGGGTGATCTTCGCCCCTACGGAATCGTGCAGTTTTACCCAATGATTGCCATTCCATTCCTGCTGTTCGCCTACCCGCCGCGCTATACCCACGACCGCTCTTACATTGGCATATTCGGGTTCTACGTTCTGGCCAAGTTACTGGAGCGCCAGGACCCCTGGGTGTTCTCGCTCCTCGGCGAAACCATCAGCGGCCACAGCCTCAAACACATGGCATCTGGCTGCGCAACGTGGTTCATGGTAGACCTGCTCAGAAAACGACGGGCATTGTTGTAGTGGTGAGAGGAACAGAAAGCGGACACCCGCATACTGGATGAACAAAGCCACGACCTCGCTCACCACCGGCTCTCTCAGCGGACACATCCGCAACATCGCCGTACCGATGAGCATCGGGTTTTTCTTCAACACGATGTACAACGTGGTCGACTCGTTCTACGCAGGGCGCGTCTCCACCGCCGGACTCGCAGCGCTGGCATTGTCGTTTCCAGTGTTCTTCGTCATCATCGCCACCAGCGAAGGCATCGCCCGCGGCGCATCGGCATTGATCGCCAATGCCATCGGCGCCGGAGATAAGGAAAAAGAAGCAGCACTGTCCAGCCAAGTGTTCTCGCTTGGGTTCCTCTGCGCCGTCGCCCTGTCGATCATTGGCCTCAATGCTGCCCCGCCTCTGTTCCGCATCCTGGGCGCTGAGGGCGAAACCTTCACCATGGCCACCGGCTACATCTCTCCTTTGTTCTGGGGCGCGATCTTCTTCCTTCTGAGCAGCATGAGCAATTCCATCCTGCTGGCCAACGGCGATAGCAAGACGGTTGGAAAAGTGTTGGTCTTTGGTTTTTTTCTCAACCTCATCCTCGATCCCTGGTTCCTCTACGGCGGGTTCGGCCTGCCAGCCATGGGCATCCCCGGCATCGCCTGGGCAACGGTCATCATCCAGGCTTGCGGCGGAA
>JAQCER010000047.1 GCA_027618625.1 Verrucomicrobiota bacterium | reverse complement strand
TCGGCGGGCAGCTGGAGCAGTCGACCGCTTTGCTCCCCCACCAGATATCCCCCACCGCCCTCGGGGATGGCGATAATCTCGATCGGTCGGTCGAAGGAAACCTCGGGAAAGACGCGGCGCAACCGGTAAGGCGCTGGTGGCTCGGGTGTTCCCTGAAAACCCGATTGCGTCCAAGGTTCCCGCTCGGCGAGCAGGATGGAGCCGAGTGGGAGCCACAGGAGAACCACTCTTGCCAGGCGGCTGCGAAGGCGGCTGATGAAAAACGTGATGCCTAAGATTGAGGGAATCTTCATTGCGAGGTTCGGCGGCGCTGTTTGGCTTGGCGTTGTTTGCTGGTCGTTGAATTCAGGAATCGCCTTGGCGAGCGAAAGCCTTGGCCAATCTCGCCAAAAAGTGAGAAGGCTCATACCTGCCTCCTGCCTGCCTTCGGCGGGAGTAGAGTTAGAGCTAGGTGGATCTCAAAATCGTAGTGCGCGGGCTCCATTGGCAAGGAAGCATCCAACATCGGAAGAGATCGGTCAAGGGTGGCGAAGATCATGTCCACACTTAAAGCGTCGTCCCTTATTTTCATTTTCCATATTTTCAGTTTAGATCCGTCCGACCCCAACGCGGCTTTTAAATCTTTCTTTAGTTTTCGTAGTCGGCGAGGACTTGTCCGTAGGCGTTGCCGCGGACATTGCTGTCCTCCGGCAGTTGAGCGGCCCAGCGGGCGGCTACTTCCGGGCTGCTTCGGGCAAGGGGGCGTGCGATTTGGCCGGCGGCGGCTTCCTGCTGCGCGAGCGGCAGCTGCGGCAACCAAGCGGCGGCGGCTTTGGGGTCCTGCTGTGCCATGCGGCCCACGGCGCTGGCGAGGAACTGGTCGCGGGCAGAGCCCTCCGGCAGTTGCCCGCCCCATGCAATGGCCGCTGCTGCGTCTCTGCCGACCCAGTGCTGGGAAATTTGCGGCAGCAGTCCGGCCTCAGCGTCCGCACCTAACGTCAGCGCGAATGCTGCCCCGGCAGGAGCATCCTCCTGCGACCACATCCAGCCGACTTCATTGAGCGAGCTGCGCCGGGCGTCGCCGGGCGGCAGGCCGCGAGCCCACTCCAGGGCTTTTGCAGGGTTCTCGCGAGCCCAGGTGGCGGCAGCGTTCGTGATCGCCTGATTCCGGGCCTCACCGGGCGGCATTTCAAAGGCACATTTCGACTTCAATCAGGCTAGCCAGCCTGGGTTATTCATGAAGATCGTAGCGAGACGCGGCAAAAGGCTTCATTTTGCAAGGCGGGGGCCACTTTTTCGGCTGCAAGCGTATAGGCAGTCTAGTCGCTGGCAGTTTGTCACACCGTTGTCGAAGGTTCAACCCGCCATAATCCCTGATCTCGTTCGCGCAATCGTCGCGGGTCCGCGACTCGCTGTCTCCGCCTACTACTCGGGAGCGACAGGCTTGTCTGCTGGAGTATCGCAAATTTTTCGCCGGGGATGGTAGACGGGGCTTCAGGATGGGTTTTTCTGGGATTCACGACGGAATCCTCCCGCTCATGAGAGATCGAAGATGGGTTCATCGAGGCTGGGTGAGTTAGCGATGAGGCTGCAATCACCTGACGTATCCTCAAACACGCGCTAGTATTGTCGACAATGCTTGAGAAATACTGGCTGGAAATCGTTGGCCTGATCGTGCCTCTGGTGCATGCCGCTGGCCTTCTGCATGCGGCTCACGCGGTAATGCGCGTGCGCAGCGCGGAGGGCACCATCGGCTGGGTCATGGCGTTGATCACGTTCCCATATCTGGCGGTGCCGCTTTACTGGATTCTTGGACAGTCCAAGTTCCGGGGATACATATTGGCAAGACGTGCCCGGGACAGTCCACTTGCGGACACATTTACCGAAGTGCGCCGCTCGCTGGCGGCCTGTGAACTTCACGATGATCCACCGCACCCATTGCTCCGTCCCGCAGCGCGGCTGGCCGGGCTTCCCGTGACCACCGGCAACGATGTCGAACTCCTGATCAATGGCAAGGCAGCCTTCGAGCGCATGTTCCAGGACATCGCGGAGGCAAAGAACTACCTGCTGATACTTTTCTTCATTGTGAAAGGCGACGACGTGGGAACCGCATTCAAGAATGCCCTCATCGAGCGTGCGGCAGCAGGCGTGCGCGTGTTCTTCCTTTACGACGAAATCGGATCCCACAAGTTGTCGGAAGAATACTTCGAAGACTTGCGCGATGCCGGCGTGCAGGCGGTGCCGTTCGCTACGACTCTGGGCAAAGGCAATCGCTTCCAGATCAACTTTCGCAATCACCGCAAGATCGTAGTCGTCGATGGAAAAACAGCACTGACCGGCGGCATGAACGTCGGCGATGAATACACCGGAGTCGTCACAGACATGGGGCGCTGGAGAGATACCATGGTGCGGGTGGCCGGCCCGGCTACGCAGTGTTTGCAGCTGGTATTCGTCGAAGACTGGAACTGGGCTACTGGCAGTCCACCGGAAAATCTGACTTGGCAACCGCCCGACCTTGGCCGTTGCGCTTCAGGCACCGGACAGCGGGTGCTTGTAATCCCCACCGGGCCTGCAGATCCCCTCGAAAGTTGCCATTTATTCTTCATCGAAGCGATCGGCACAGCACGCCGGCGCATTTGGATCGCGTCACCCTACTTTGTGCCAGATCGTGCCGTTGTTTCGGCTCTACAAGCGGCGGCGGTGCGTGGGGTCGATGTCAGGATCCTGCTCCCGAGCCGCCCCGACCACGTCCTCGTTTATCTTTCGTCGTTCTCGTTTCTACCGGAAATGGATGTCGCAGGGGTCGATGTTTTCCGGTATAAAGACGGATTCCTGCATCAGAAGGTCATGCTGATCGATAACGAACTGGCCGCCGTTGGCACCGCCAATCTGGACAATCGATCCTTCCGCTTGAACTTTGAAGTGATCACGCTCATTCAGGATCACCACTTTGCCAAAGAAGTGGAGGCGATGCTCAAAGCAGACTTCGCGAATTCGAAGCGTGTGACCGCAAAGGAATACACCAAGCGCCCGCTCTGGTTTCGTGTGGCCGTGAGATTCGCCCGCCTGCTGACGCCGATCCAGTAATCCAATGACGAGGCCAAGGAGAGGCGGACTCCGATCCGCCTCCATCATGGCAACGAAGAACGAAGAACGAAGAGGGCGGATCGGAGTCCGCCCCTCCTTGATTTTGATGTTCTTACCGAGACGATTCCTGTGGAAGCGTGACGGTCATCTGGTTACGGTAAATTCCGCGCTGATGGCCCACCGAATCGAACCCGCAGCCTACTGAAGTGCTGGCGAGGGTGAAGAAAAAGAATGCGGTCTCAGGGGCATCGACGCCGAGCGAAAACTGGATGCTGTTCTGAGGCACTCCCCATCCCGCTGTGGGCGAGAGGTCGCGGCTGCACTGGGGCAAAAAATCGTCGAATCGCAGGACGAATGCAGGTTTGTCATCGGAGTAGAGGGTGACTTCGAGCAAATGATTGGGACTGCACTGTGCCGATGCGAGCTCGGTGAACGGGCCCTTTTCTCCTGAGGCTGCTTCGGCGATGCGGGAAATGTCGTCGGCGCCAAGGTAGGCGAAGCGGGCGGGCTCGCCGTATGGATAATCGGATCGTCGCACGGCAATGCGCTGGTCCGGGCACGGGGAAAAGCTGACGGAGATCGCCCCATGCGTGACGAATTCAAGCTCCGTGAAAGTGTTCAGATGCGAGTAATTGTCCGATTCGAGTTGGCACCAGGTGGTGACCGCGTTCTCAACTCGACGGTCTACCCAATAAGTTGTGGCGGGCACCCAGCTGTCGCTGAGTTTCGGCGCGAACAATGTCCAGAATCGATCCGGTGAAAGGCTGCGGAATTCAAGGAATGGATAGACGTAGAGAGTGGATGGACTATTGCGAAATACGATCGGTTCCGGCTGCGCATCGCGGGTGATGCCAGGATCGTCCGGCGGTGAAATGTTGAGTGGCAGGGTGGAAGGCAATGCTGCCCGCTGAGTTACTGCCCAGCAGATCCCAACGATCAGGAATCCGCAAAATACGGAAATACACTTACCGCGACCGATCGCTTCGCCCATCGTCCACCAGAAGGCAACGTAGGCGAGCACAAGATAACCCAGGCCGACGGACAGCGCTGCAACTTTGAGTGTCAGCATGCTGTTTGGGTAGAGGGCGAGGCAACCCAGAGCGAGGCCAACTCCCAGCCCCGGCAGAGTAGCGGTGAATGGAACCGCAATGGGACGGCGTCGACCACAGGCGATGCTCGCGCAGAGACAACCTGCGAATGCCAGCGCGGGCAGCGGGCCATTCGCCAGGGTTCTGGGATGCATGATCGGAAACCCATGCGGCATGATCCAAAGCCACCGCCCGAAGATCACCGTGGCAACCGCCGTGATGACGAACCAGTGGCTCCACTGAAGTTTGCGCAAAGTAGAGAATCGCTGAGCAGTGGCAGTTTGCTGGATCATGGGGTTGGACGGACTGGCGGTCACGTCGAGGTTCATCGGCTGTATTGGCCAGGCTTATGCTGTTCGGCTGTGCGGCTGTTCGGCTGTATTGGCCAGGCTTATGCTGTTCGGCTGTGCGGCTGTGCGGCTGTGCGGCTGTGCGGCTGTTCGGCTGTATTGGCCAGGCTTATGCTGTTCGGCTGTGCGGCTGTGCGGCTGTTCGGCTGTGCGGTTAAGATCCCCGTCAAGCCGTGCGCAGTCCAGGCGAGCGAGCGACGCCTTCCTACGCCTCGTCTTCGAGTTGCTTGCGGTAATGATCGAGCGCTTCGCGCCGATCTTTGTCCCGCACGGGATACGCCATTTTCAGGCTGCGCAATCGTTCCAGGATGATCTCGCTCACGATCAGCCGCATGTCTTTCTTGTCGTCGGCGGGGATGACATACCAAGGAGAATCTTTGGTGGCGGTCTCATTGATCGCCTTTTCGTAGGCTTCCATATAGTCGCCCCAGAATCCGCGTTCCTTCACGTCTGCTTCCGCAAATTTCCAGTTCTTCGATGGCGTGTTTAGCCGGGCCAGAAAGCGCTGGCGTTGTTCTTCTTTCGAAAGGTTGAGGAAGAACTTTACGATCTGCGTACCATTGGCATGCATGAACTTCTCAAGAGTTCGGATGCTCTCGTAGCGTGATTTCCACAGCGCGTCCATGTTTTCTGTATACTCTTCAGGGAGACGCTGCACATCGGTGATGATTTCCGGGTGCACGCGGGCCACCAGCACTTCTTCGTAGTAGGAACGGTTGAAAATGCTCAGGCGTCCCCGCTCTGGCATTGCCAGATTCGTGCGCCAGAGGAAATCGTGATCGAGCTCGACGCTGGTAGGTCTTTTGAACGAGTGGACGGTAACGCCATGCGGGTTCACGCCGCTGAGCACCGCACGGATCGTACCGTCCTTGCCAGCGGCGTCCATGGCCTGGAAGATGATGAGCATCGCGTGTCGATCGTGCGCGTACATCATGTTCTGCAGGTCATCGACCTCCTTGATCGTGGCAGCCAGTTTATTGCGATAATCACCCTTGCCGGAATACAGCGACTTCTTCAGCGCGGTTTTGCTCTCGCTGATGCGAAAGGGTTCTTTGCCCGTGAAGGTGAATTCTTTGTGTAGATCTTTGGATGCCATCGGCTTGGGGTATCAAGTTTCAAGGTTCACTGGCGCTCGAGGATCTCGACTTCGTATCCGTCTGGGTCCGTAACGAATGCCATTTTTGACTTTGCACCGGATGGGAAAGCCTCGCGCCAGTCGGACGGCCAGATTTCGATGCCGTCTTTCTCCAGCCCATCACAATAGGCAACGATGTCTTCCACTCCGACACAGGTGTGCATCAGGTCGTCCGGGAACTCGACCTTGAAATCCGGCGAATAGCACAGCTCGAGGAAGTGCTCGTTGCCGTTCAATTCCAGAAACGCGAGCTGGTTTCCCGCAGGCGATTTTTCGGTGCGGCGGGTACACTCGAAACCTAGTTTCGAGTAGAAAGCGATGGTATTTTCAAGATCGCTTACGCGAATACGGGTGTGTAAAAACTTGATCATGGATACTCCCAACATGAAATGTCCCGGAAGCCGATGCAAGCCTTACCTTGTCCCAGGCACGATGATTGCCGCGTGGTGCTGTGCTTTTGCCATCACTGACGCAAGAGCTGACGATGAAAGGCAGGATGCCGCCGAGCGAACATTCGCGCCGAAGCACTTGCCTGCGTCGCAGGTGGAACCGCTGCCGGATGACGAGGCGAAGTTCACCGAATCTGGCAAGGAACGCACGCGCTTCCATTTTGGGAAAGATCTGAGGCGGCCGTTCTGGTATCCGCTGGTCGGCCCTGACGGGAAATCGCTGACGCGCATGGGGCATCCGCACGATCCGGTTACGCACAGCCATCACAATTCGCTGTGGATTTCTCACGCCAGCGTCGATGGGATCAACTTCTGGGGGGATCAAGGCAAAGACCTGGGGAGGATCGTTACCCAACAAGTTTCAGAATACGAGGATGGGGACGATTTTTCAGCAATGCGTAGTGTGCACCATTGGATCGATGAGGCCAGCGGTGACGTGCTGTTGATCGAGTATCGACGTTGTGAAGTGCGCCCGTTTACAAGGGAGAGGGAGGATTCGAAAGACGATTGGATGCTCGTGATCGACCTTGAGTTCAACGTGCCCGATGGCAGGGTAACGACTACTTTTGACAGCACAGGATTCGGCATCATCGGAGTGCGCATGGCGAAGACCATTGGCGTCCACGACGGCGGCGGGAGAATCCTTAATTCCGAAAATCAATGGAACGAGGAGGAAGTGTTCCGTAAGCCCGCGCGGTGGGTCGATTACAGTGGGGCAGTGACGGATTCGGCAACTGGGGGAATCACGCTGATGGATCATCCTGGCAATCCCAATTTTCCTTCGCCCTTTCATGTGAGGGATGATGGCTGGATGGGAGCGTGTCTCAACTTGGACGAACCCATTGCTGTGACCAAGGAACAACCGCTGCGCCTCCGCTACGGGGTGTGGATTCACGATGGGGTTCCTGCAAAGGATCTAGCGGATGCTGCCTGGCGGGCATTTTCCGAACGGGATGTTATTCCAGCAAGGAAACCGTGAACTTAAAGAGGAAGGGGCCGGAGGACTGGTCTCCCGCCCCTTGGCGGATTGATTGAGTCAGGATTTCTCCTGGAGTGATTGCCCAGTCGCGGTTTGTTCCGCGACGTTTAAATTGGATGGATTTTTCGGCCTGCGACGGTAACGATGGCACTCTCCCATGAAAAAGAATTCCCCGATTCATAGAGCCACTCGGAAAAAGCCCGTGTCCGCGGCTGCAGTCCCGGATATAGCCGATGTGCCAGCCCTCGATTTTGGTTCCGCCTGGGATTTCGCTCCGGCACCGGAGAGCACGCCAGTCGCTATTCAGGATCGCTACCAGTTGTTCATCGGTGGCAAGTTTGTGAAACCAGCTTCGGGCCAGTATTTTCAGTCGATCAATCCGGCCACCGAACAGCCACTGGCGCGCATTGCGCAGGCGAACGCTGCAGATATCGACAATGCGGTCAAAGCGGCGCGCAAGGCATACGATGGCGTCTGGGGAAAAATGTCCGGGCGCGAGCGTGGCAAGTGCCTGTTCCGGATCGCGCGCATGATTCAGGAGAGGTCGCGGGAGTTGGCGATTCTCGAGACCATGGATGGCGGCAAGCCGATCAAGGAAAGCCGCGATGTCGATCTGCCGCTGGTCGCTGCCCACTTTTTCTACTACGCGGGCTGGGCCGACAAGCTCGACTATGCGTTTCCCGGGAAGTCGGCGCGATCGATCGGTGTCGTTGGCCAGATCATTCCGTGGAATTTTCCGCTCATGATGGCTGCGTGGAAAATTGCACCGGCCCTGGCTTGCGGCAATACCGTGGTGCTGAAGCCGGCCGAGACGACATCGATCACTGCGATGCACCTGGCGCAGATCTTTCAAGACGCTGGTCTGCCGGATGGCGTGGTCAACATCATCACGGGCGATGGCAAGACGGGCACCGCCCTCGTTGATCATCCTGACATTGATAAAATTGCCTTCACCGGCTCGACCGAGGTGGGCAAGAAGATCGCGAAAGCCTTGGCTGGGAGTGGGAAAAAACTGACTCTCGAGCTGGGTGGCAAGGCGGCCAACATTATCATGGAAGACGCGCCGATCGATCAGGCGGTGGAAGGCATCATCAACGGGATCTATTTCAACCAGGGGCACGTATGCTGTGCTGGTTCGCGACTGCTGGTCGAGGAAAGCATCTACGCGCAAGTGCTGCGCCGCCTGCGCGATCGCATGCGCACGCTGCGGGTCGGCGATCCGCTGGATAAAAACACCGACATTGGAGCAATCAATTCACGCGAGCAATTGAACCGGATCAGTGAGCTGGTCGACTCAGGCATCGAAGAAGGTGCGGAACTTTTCCAGAGTCCGTGTGCGCTCCCCGGCAGCGGTTACTGGTTCCGCCCCAGCTTCTTCACCGGGGTGACGGCATCGCATCGCGTTGCCCGCGAGGAAATTTTTGGGCCAGTGCTCAGCGTGATGACGTTTCGCACGCCTGCAGAAGCCATCGAGCGTGCGAACAACACGTGCTTCGGCCTGAGCGCAGGCATCTGGACCGACAAAGGCAGCAAGATTTTCAAGATGGCCTCGCAGCTGAGAGCTGGCGTGATCTGGGCGAACACGTATAACAAGTTCGACCCGACCAGCCCGTTTGGCGGTTACAAGGAAAGCGGCTTCGGTCGCGAGGGTGGGCTGCACGGATTGATGCCCTACGTCGTCCTTGAATAAGTAAGATTGGTGCGATGCCCGAAACTGGCAGGATGCCGGATTCTATCCTGCCCTCTGCCGTTACAGAATGACGACCTTCAGGCGAAAGTAGTGTTCGCCCGAGGCGATGGGGATGGAGCTTTTGTAGACTTGAACGAAGCAGTCGCCGCCGACTACTGCAGGGGCTACGGCGGTGGGTGCCCAGTTCTTCAAGTCCGATGAATGATCGATTCCAAACTGGGTGTGGGCCGGGCCGACATAGCGGGCTTTTTCAAAGAAGAGATCGATCGTGGTATTGGTGACTTCGACCCAGAGGACTGGCGAGCCATCGTCGAGCTTGGCATTGCGCCCGGCGAAGAATTCCAGAGCGAGGGGAATGCCATCATCGTCGTCGGCTTCGGTCGGGGTGATCGAGCCGTAGGCGGCGAGCCACTGGGCGTATGTTGCCTCGATGGAGGGTATGTTTGTGGAACTCTGGCGGGCCAGTTTGATGCCCAGTATGCCGCCATTGGCACCAGCGGCTTGAATGGCGGCTGCCACTTCTGCTGGTTTCGCAAGCGGATTGCAGGAGAGGACGTTGATGGCAATGCCGCTGACGTATGCAGCTGCATAGCTCGTCCCAGCCTGATTGATGCGAAACTGTGTTGTGGCACCGTTTGCTGCCGTCGGAATCCCTGCGCCAGGTGCCAGAATGTCTACCGCAAGCCCTGTGTTCGATCCCAGCGTCTGATTCGAATTCCATAGGGTACTGCCCTGCGCATAGGCACCGACGGTGAAGACCTCGTCGAGCCGGGCTGGCGAGTAGCCTTCTTCGGGATCGTTCCCCAATCCGTTGCCAGCGCAGGTCGCGCCAATCGCCACCGGCGATGCACGATTGCCTGCAGCCGCCACTACCATCATGCCGTCGCTGATCGCCAGCCGGACGGCATCTTCCACCTCGCAACTTGCCTGCGGGGTCTCGCTCGCGAGGCTTAGATTGATGACGGATGCATTGTCGTAAGGATCATCGTTGTCAGCGCGCTCCGCGTGGTCGAACCGCGCTTTCAGCAATCCGTCGAGAACTGCCACCGAGGGTGTCGTGGGCGCGTTGCCAAAAACTCCATAGGAGTGAAGGACGATCGGGGCCTGCGACGCAATGCCACCGCGTTGTCCCAGAATGCAACTTGCGACGGCAGTGCCGTGACCCAGTTGATCGACCAGTTGCGCGTCGCCCGGGTGAAACGACAGGATCGATTCGTAGCCGTCTGGAACGATCAGCCGACCACTTTGCTGAAGCGGCAGAAATTCGCAATGCGCGGAGACGATTCCGCTATCGAGAAGGTAAAGGTGGACCGGTTTCGCTGTTGCTGGGGTGCCGTATGAGGCGTTCTTTACACCGTCGATCTCGTCAAGTGACCAAGGCATTGGGGTGATGGCGCACTCTTCGAATAACGTACGTCCAATATTGCCTGATTGATAAAGCAAAAGCTGCTCGGAGCGAACCTGATTGCTTGCGAGCAAGGTGCGGAGGCCGATGACAGTCGGTATGTCGGCAACGACGCCGATGAATCCGAGTCCGGTATAAATGAGGCGTTCTGTGATGCGTCCTCCCACTGCCGCACTGGTCACCAGCCGTTCCAGTTCCGCCTGAGTGACCCCGCGATTTGCGCGGATCAGGTAAAGTTCCGCCTGCAACGAAGTGAGCCCGACCAGCAGCCACGCGGCGACCACCACTGCGATCCTTCGCAGCTTGCTGGTAGGAATGAAAAGGTTATGCTCCATGATTCTTCTACCGTAGGATGATGACCAGTTAATCACTTTTGATGGATTTTTTTGCGACTGACTTGGATTCCAGACGCTGGGGCCAGCAACGCCTTCTGTTGGCAATGGTGATCTCGTTTATCCTAGTGTCGTGCGGAGAAAAGGGCGAGCCCAATATGCAACGCGTAGTTCCGGTATCCGGGACGCTGCCTGCAACTGACTACGAAGCACTGCTCATCCAGTTCGAACACGATCTCGTGGCGGCGAAGAATGCGGTAGCCGCTGATCCTGTGGACGCCACGCGATTTCAAATGGCGCAGATTCAGGCCAATGTCGGCCTCTGCCTTGATGTCCTCGGGCGTCGTGACGAGTCGATCGTCCAACTGGCCGCCGCAGCTGAAATTTTGCGCGCTCTGCCGGACACCTTCGCTGGAAAGG
>JAQCER010000046.1 GCA_027618625.1 Verrucomicrobiota bacterium | reverse complement strand
CTCAACTCCGCACGGATTTTTCTCAATAATACTTTTGAGCAAAAAGTGATCTACGACATTCGCAGCGATTTGTATGGACGCATCCAACGGTTGCCCCTGCGCTGGTTCGATGACCGCCACAGTGGCGAAGTCATGACCCGGGTGGCCGAAGATGTGACTTCCATGGAACGGGTTCTGATAGATGGCATCGAACAGGGCGCGGTCGCTGTGTTGCAGATCTGCATCGTCGGTGCGGTGATGTTCATGACCAACGTGAAGCTGGCCTGGATCGTCATGATCCCTATTCCCTTCCTGGCCGCCGGCGCCTACCTCTACACGAGGTCGGCAAGGAGCCGTTACAAGCTGACGCGGGAAGCCACGGGCGAATTAAACTCGCTGGTGGTCGACAACATTTCTGGCATCCGGCAGATCAAGGCATACGCGATGGAAGCCGAGGAGCTCGCAAGATTCAACGGTGCCAGCGGCAAGGTGCGTACGGCAACTTTGAAAGTCATGCGCGCGTGGGCGATTTACAATCCCAGCATGAGTTTTCTAAATGCGGTGGGCTTCATTCTGGTGATCGGTTTCGGTGGTCAGGCATGTCTGGCGGGAGAGCTGCTTCCGGGACAACTGACAGCATTCATCCTGCTGCTCACCCTTTTCTACGAGCCGGTCACTCGGCTGCACCAGTTGAATCAGTTGATTCAATCGGGACGCGCCGCTGCCGACCGCGTGTTCGAGATCCTGGACGCCGACGAGGAACAGAACATGGGCACGGGTGAGAAGCTGAAGCTGCACGGCGGGCATGTGATTTATGAGAATGTGAGTTTTGGCTACTCGAAGAAAACAGCCACCTTGAACAGCGTCTCGCTGGAAGCCAGGCCCGGGGAAACCGTTGCTCTGGTAGGCCCAACGGGCGCAGGCAAGTCGACCGTGATCAACTTGCTGACCGGCTTCTATGAATACGACTCCGGCCAGATCACCATCGACGGCCAGCCAGTGCATACTTTGGAAAAATCTGCGCTGCGGTCGGCGATTGGGTACGTCACCCAGGAGAGCTTCATGTTCGATGGCACGGTGCGCGAGAATTTGTGCATCGCCTGCCGCGATGCCAGCGACGACCGCCTGTGGGAAGCGTTACGCATCGCCAATGCGGGTGACTTTGTCGAACGCATGCCGGAAAAACTCGAAACCAGAGTGGGCGAGCGCGGCGTGAAGCTCAGTGTCGGTGAGAAGCAACGCATTTCCATCGCCCGCGCCCTGCTGCGGAATCCACCGATTCTCCTGCTGGATGAAGCAACTGCCAGTGTCGACACAGAAACCGAACGCCTGATCCAGCAAGCCCTGGAGCGCCTGATGGTGAATCGCACCAGTTTCGTCATTGCCCACCGCCTCTCCACCGTGCGCAATGCCGACCGGATCTTTGTCCTCGAGAGAGGGCGCGTCACGGAACAGGGCACGCACGAGGAGCTGCTCGCCCGCGGCGGCCTCTACGCAGAGCTGTGTAGAACGTCGTTTTTGGATATCGATGAAGCATCACCGGTGTAACGAATCGCATGCATTCGTGGTGACAAGTGCTTGCCAAACAACGGCCGGGACGGTCGAGTCGACACGAGGGATCTGGCTTTGCCGTGCATTCACGCTTTTCGCGCAAGGCAGTGTCCTTCCGACTAACCCGCATGAGATTCTCGAGCTACTGACCCTACCAGGGACCGTAAAGTTCTCCCCGCATTTCCTCGAGGAATGAGTCATCCAGCGCCCGTTCTTTGGCGCGGCGGCGAGCGGAGTCGGCAGCGGCCTTGCCAGCGATGGTAAGACCGCCGGAGCGAATCCAGGCCAGAATCATCTCCAGTTCTTTTGCGTCGAACCAAACGCCGTGTTCCCGGCAGAGGTCGATCATCACGCCGCTTCGCTTGCCAAAGACACGACGCACCAAGGGATAGGCACACTTGGGACACATGCGGTAGCGCCAGTCGGCATCTTGCTCTGCTGGTTGAAATGATGACCAGTCGATCTCGGCTCCGCTGTGCTGGTATTCCTGATCTGCACGTTTTGACAAAACGTTGAACGCATCATGTCCGAGCCAGAGTCCAGCGCACTTTTGGCACTCCAGCACCGTCGCCTGCTCAGAGGCGATACGGCGACTGTGCAGATGCGGCGGGTCATCGCACGACGGGCACTTCAACTCGGACACTTCCCCTGCCATCGATTCAGGAATGATCGGCATGCTACAGTGGTGACAGTAATTTGATTTCTCACTGATGCGCGCCAGACAACTGGGGCAAACCGTGTGCATGTCCTTTTCATGCAACGTGAACTCGCTCTGGCAGAACCTGCAAACTTCCTCGGCCCCCGTCCGCGGTGCACCACAGGACGAACAACGCACCACCGAGGCATCATGTCCTTGCGGCTGCACAACCCTTACAACAGCACCACAACTGCAATGGAAAGCAGAACCGATCTCCCAACCGGTGGCGTCATACTGTCGATGACAGTCAGAACATTGGACTAGCAAGCGCATAGTGGCTGGCAACGCTACGCACGAAGCGCGGCGGAACACAAGCCTGTCTTGAGGCCATGAGGCCATGCGCGCTTAGACCGCGCATCCTCCTTGCAACGTCCGCGGCGTGACGAATCGCTCATGATCTGATCAAAGTCACGCCATTAGGACATCCCCCACGATGACAATAATTCCGCAAGTGTTCTTTCGCCTGAAGATCGAGCGCACACGGTAGCGGTGGCGTTCCCCAGCGAATGTCCGGGAGCCCAGAGAGACCAGCCTTGCCGGTTGGCGACGAATCGGCTATCACCATCGGCAATGCCAATGCCAATGGAAAAACTGGATTCCCTCCTTGATGCCCCCGATGCAAGCATCTTTAACGAAGCCCGAACGACCGACACGGGGCCGCAGGGCTCGTTGCCGCTGGATGCCCAGTTTCTGCGGACTGCGGCCAGTGGCACCTTATTTGGGTGGACGCAGAATGCGGGGATGGGTTGGAATCCATCGATGCTTGGGCGGAAGGAGTTTCTGATTCTTTCAACCAAAGGTGGCATCCGCCGTGAAGATGGGGTGCCCATTGCTCTGGGGTTGCACACCGGACACTGGGAAATCGGCCTGCTCATGGAGGAGGCGGCGCGCGTGTTTTCCGAACAGGGTGCGATCCCCTTTGCCGCCTACTGTAGTGACCCCTGCGATGGGCGCTCCAATGGAACATCAGGCATGCTTGAGTCGCTGGCTTATCGCAATGATGCTGCGACGGTGCTGCGACGCCTGATCCGCTCGCTGCCGACTGGTCGCGGTGTGCTCGGCATCGCGACTTGCGACAAGGGATTGCCTGCAATGATGATGGCGCTGGCGGGTTCTGGAAAGCTACCCGCAGTACTGGTGCCGGGGGGCGTGACGCTTTTATCAAAAGGCGCGGAGGATCTGGGCAAAGTGCAGACTATCGGTGCCCGTTTCGCGCACGGTGAGATCACGTTGGACGAAGCCGCACTGCAGGGATGCAAGGCGTGCGGATCTCCGGGGGGCGGTTGTCAGTTTTTTGGAACAGCGGCAACGAGCCAGGTCGTGGGGGAAGCGTTAGGGTTATCTCTGCCCCACTCGGCACTGATGCCATCGGGCTCCGCCATCTGGAAAGAGACCGCCGCACGATCCGCTCTGGCATTGATGGCCCTGGAGAAGGCGGGCACTGGCATGGATCAAATTCTCACGGATGCCGGCGTCGAAAACGCGCTGGTAACACACGCCGCTTTTGGTGGATCGACCAATCTGATCATGCACATACCCGCGATTGCGCACGCCGCCGGGCTGCGTCGCCCGACTGCTGAGGACTGGCGGCTGGTCAATGCGCGTGTGCCCAGACTCGTCGACGTCATGCCCAATGGCCCACGCGGTTTTGCGACCGTGCAGGCCTTCCTCGCCGGTGGTGTCCCTGAGGTGATGTTGCACCTGCGGGCGCTGGGGCTGCTCAAGCTCGATGCACCGACGGTGAGCGGTCGATCACTTGGCGAAAACCTTGAGTGGTGGGAGAAATCGGAACGGCGCAAGATACTGCGCGAAAAGTTGCACACGCTCGATGGCATCGACCCTGACAATGTCATCATGACGCCAGAAGCCGCCCGCGCGGCAGGCCTGACGAGCACTGTTACCTTTCCCACTGGCAATATCGCGCCGGAGGGAGCGGTGATCAAAAGCACCGCGATCGATCGCGCCCTGCTCGATGCCGATGGCGTTTATCTGCACGAGGGGCCAGCCCGCGTGTTCGGCTCAGAGCAGGCAGCGATCGAGGCGATCAAGAGCAAGGGCGACGACGCCATCCGCCCCGGCGATGTCATGGTGCTCATCGGTCTCGGCCCCGTGGGTTGCGGCATGCCCGAGACGTATCAAGTCACTGCGGCGCTGCGATACCTGCCCTTCGGCAAGCAAGTCGCGCTCATTACCGATGGCCGATTCTCCGGAGTGTCCACTGGCGCGTGCGTCGGCCACATCAGTCCCGAAGCCTTTGCCGCCGGCCCCATCGGCAAGCTGCGCGATGGCGATCTAATCCGCGTGCGCATCGACTGCAAGACTCTGGAAGGGAGCATCGACTTCCTGGGAGAATTGGAAGAGCTGCTGGCCCGCGAGTCGCATCCAGCACTGCGCCACCATCCGGACTTGTCCGATGACACACGCATCTGGGCTGCATTGCAGGACCTGAGCGGCGGCAGCTGGGGCGGCTGCGTTTACGATGCCGACAGCATTCTCAAAGCGCTGACAAAGTGACCGCGACGACTGCTACTGCCGCTACTGCCCATCGCATACAATCGCTCGATCAGTTTCGCGGATTCACCGTGCTGGCGATGTTCTTCGTCAACTTCGTCCACGGGATGGACGCGGTGCCACGCTTGTTTCAGCACAACGAGAACTGGTTCAGCCTTGCCGACTGGATCATGCCCGGGTTCCTGTTCGCCGTTGGAATGTCCTTCCGGCACACTTGGCAAAAGCGCGTTGGCAAGCTGGGTGCTCGCACCGCTGCTCTGGGATACATCCGGCGCTCATTGATCCTTATTTTGATTTCACTGACGGCCTTCGGATTCGGCGCTGGTGTTGCGCAATGGGCAGAGTGGAGCGGCGGCAGCCTGCGCGAATTCATCGCCGCCCTGCTCAAAGCCCGCATGTGGGAAGTGCTGGCGATCATCGGTGCCTGTCAGCTGCTTCTGCTTCCAGTGATCGGCAAAGGAACGCGCTTCCGGCTACTGGCGCTGGGGGCTTTGCTAGTCATCCACGCCGGCCTGTCGCAATGGTTCAACGTCCACTTTGTCCTGGCACAACCGAATCCGCTCGACGCACTCTGGGGAGCAGCGAAGGTGCGCGCATGGGATGGCGGATTCTTCGGCGTGCTCAGCTGGTCAGCGATCGTGATTGCCGGGACCATCGCCTATGATGTGATCGCCAGAGCAGCTTCAGTGCAAGCAGCCAAGCAGTTCCTGACCTGGGGCATTTGCTGCATGGCCGTCGGTTATACTCTCAGTTGCCTGAGCACGCTATACGATCTGCCAACTACATCATCAGCAGCCCAGACGATCGCACCATCGCCAGTCATTCCCACCGAAACCCGCGGCGCACTGACCTTCGCTGAGGCACCCTTTACTCCAATCCCACCGCCAGAGCAACGCCAGGTGAATTATTGGATGATGAGCAAGCGCCTCGTCAGCATTCCCTTCGTCCTGTTCGCCATCGGATTTGTCCAAATCGTCCTCGCCGCATTTGTCTACGCCTGCGATCAACGCAGCACCGAACTTTCCGTGCTGCGTATTCTCGGCGCCAATGCCCTTGCCGCCTTCTTGTTGCACTACGTCGTCGCCGCAGCGCTCAGGCCCCTGGTTCCGCACGACTCGCCAGCGTGGATGGTAGTGCTGGCACTGGCAGTGTATCTCGCGGTCACCATCGGCGTCATGCGCGCCCTCGATCGCCAACGGTTGTATCTGCGGCTGTAAGGCTCCTCGACCGATCAAGTATCAAGGAGCGGCGGACTCCGATCCGCCGATTCCACTGCCACTTCTGGAACGTTCAGGCGATCTCCGACTGTGATGCATTGACGAACCGGTCGAGTTCAGCGACTACCAGTCTGATGAATCTTTTCATGAATCTTGCCTCCTGCGCCGGAAGCTGTCTTAATCCAGCGCGATGAAAACGCCGCCAGATTTTCCCGCGTATCGTCGGTGTGCCGGGAACGGGATTGATCGCGGCTGCGCTGGTGGCTGCTGCGTTTCAGACATAGGGAGCGCTGTGAAAATCATCCTCATCCTCTCGCATTTTTTGTTACTCTGTTTGGGGCATTCGCAGGCGCGGGCTGCTTTCCAGGAAATCGCCCCTGACGTCTTTGTCTGGTCAGATACCTGCAATGCCTACTTGCTTCGCGATGGAGATGCGGCGCTCGTGATTGATCTCGGCGACGGCAGCGTGCTCGATCACCTTGGCGAGATCGGCGTGAAGCGGGTCGAGTGGCTGCTGCTTACCGGGCATCAACGTGAATTGTTGCAGGGGATTGAGCGGTTGAACCGGGAGATCACTCAAGTCGCCGCTCCGGTTGCAGAGCAGGCTTTGCTGGAAACGCCTGCGGAATTTCGAAAGTGGGATCCGCGTCTGGATGACGAATACACCGTTCATGGTGCCAGCTATGTCAGGCCTCCGCGTCTGCCAGTGAAAATCGACCGCTGGCTTGCTGCCGATGAGGTGTTCGAGTGGCACGGGAAGAAGCTGACCTGCCTCGCCACGCCGGGGCATTCCCCAGGCGGCATGAGTTTCGTCCTGGACGACCAGGTCTTCATCGGTGGCGTGATGCACGATGGAGCGAAAATGACAAACTGGTTCGACACCGAGTGGGACTATGGCTTTGCCAAAGGCATCGATGTGCTGGCCGAGTCGATCGACAAGCTCACGGCTCTCGCTCCAGCTACTGCATTCGCATCGCACGGGCCCGTGATTCAAAACGCGACTGCTCAGCTTAAGACCTATCGCGGGAAGCTCGCAAATTTTCGCGCCGACTACCTGCGCGGTTACCCGGTGGACAGTCTGTCGAAGCGCGGGCTGCATCCGGACACCACACTCACGAGTGTGCCCAGCGTGGTCCAGGTGACTCCGCATCTCTACATGCTCGGGCCACAAATGGCGGGAAAGAACTTCGCCATCATTATTGCCGACAGCGGTCACGCCCTGGTCCTCGATTGCGGATTGTTCCCCAGGCTCATTCTCGAACGCATCATCCGCGACATGAAGCAGCAACTCGGATTGAAGCAGATCGATGCCTGCTGGATTTCCCACTCGCACGGCGACCACTTCACGCTCTTTCCCGCATTGCAGGAACACGGTGTGAAATTCTGGACTTTGGATAGCATCGCCGACAAGTGTGAGAACCCGCGCGCCTACGACTACCCGGCGATGATCGGTACTTATCGAGCGGGATTTGAGAAGGCAAAGATCGATCGCATTCTCAAGGCAGGCGATGTGATCGAATGGGAAGGTTACCAACTGCACATCGACTGGATGCCCGGTCAGACCGAGTTCGGCAATGCGCTCTGGTTGGAACTCGACGGCAAGAAGATCGTTTTCACCGGCGACAACATCTTTGGCGATCCGGCTGATCCCACGCAGGATGGTCACGAATGTGTCGTCGCACGCAACAGCGCCATCACCGAGGAAGGCTATCTCGTTGCTGCCAAGTACCTGCAAAAGTTACAGCCCGACATCATCATGGGCGCGCACTCCGTGCTCATGACCAAACCGGCAGCCTTCATTGACCGTTACCACGCCTGGGCAGAGCGGATCATCGCCTGGTACAAAGACCTGCTGCCCGACACGGACTACGCCTACCTCTTCGACCCCTACTGGGTCAGTGCCTACCCGTATCGGGTTGATCTCACGAAGGAGGACGTCCAGACCGTCCAGGTTACGGTGCGCAACCATCGGAGCGCCGAGCAGAAGCACCGAATCGCTCTTAAATTGCCGCCGGGTTTTAACGCATCTCCCGCCGTGCTTGAGGGCAACGTCGCTGGCAGGAGTCGCCAAACCTATCCGGTGAACATCACCATCAAGGATCGCGGCGCCGTCTTTCCTGGAGTGCAGATCGTGGCCTTCGATATCACGCTCGACGACAAGCGCTACGGAGAGTTGTTCGATTTCGTGATCCTGGCTGAAGAGTGAGCTCCTTTCTTTACACTGCTGAGGCAACCTCCTACACTCCACACTCCGTGCATGGTAAGATTCCAGGTCACAGGTAAACGTGCACGATCACCTCATGAAAACAAAAATTGTTATGTTCCTTCGAATCTTGATTAGCCTAGGAGTGCTGGCTGGTGGCAGCGTGATCGTTCGTGCGCAGGACGCGGTGCCAAACCCGTCGTCTGGGATCACGATCAAGAAAGTCTTCGGGCCGGAAACCAAAACAGGCAACTACAAACACCCTTCCTGCATCACTCAGCTGACCAATGGCGACCTCTACCTCGCCTACTACGGCGGGGCGGGCGAGTACGCTGCGAGCACGGTTGTCTTCGGCAGCCGCCTGGCAGCGGGGAGTGATGATTGGAGCGAGCCAGTCGTCATCGCCAGCAACCCTTTCCGCTCCCTCGGCAATCCGGTCGTGTGGCAAGGACCGGACGGCTTGGTCTGGCTGTTCTACGTGACGCGATTTGGCGAAACCTGGTCCACGTCGCGGATCAGCGGAAAGATCTCACGCGACGGCGGACAGACTTGGTCGGATTCTTTCGTGCTGTCGCTGGAGGAGGGTACCATGGTGCGCAATCAACCGATCGTGCTCCACAATGGCGACTATCTCCTTCCCATTTACCATGAGACCGGGGCCGATACCGAGTTCACAGGTGCTGATACCACTTCGCGCTTTCTGCGAATGAAAGCCGGTTCCACGGAGTGGGTGGCGAGCGGAATCATCAGGTCGCCCAAGGGCAACCTCCAGCCGGGAATCGTTCAGATCACGGATGACCGGCTGATTGCTTACTGCCGCCGTGCTGGTGACTACAACCCGACGACGAAAGGCTGGCTCGTTTACTCGGAGTCGAACGATGGCGGCCACACTTGGTCTGAGGGGATCGATTCTGCCTTTCCCAACCCGAACGCTGCTATCGATCTCAAGAAGCTGGCCAACGGTCACATTCTGCTGGTTTACAATGACAGCATGAGTGGCCGCACTCCCCTCACCGCCGCAATTTCCACCGACGGCGGCAAGACCTTCCAGCATCGCCGCAACATCGCTGAGGGCGAGGGCGACTTCTCCTACCCTACCGCGATCGAGGCGTCCGACGGAAAGATCCATGTCATCTTCACCTCCGATGCGCGCACCACCATCCGCCACGCCATGTTTGACGAAGCGTGGATTCTGGAAGCCGATCGCAGATAGCGATGCGGGGATGCTGCGAGCCGCATTTATTCACAAAAATGACCTGATTGATTGAATCCTTGAGCTGGGAAGAAAGCAGCACGAGCTTAAGCTCCCGCCTCTCGATTCTTCCCGTTTCTGGTCTTGAACGTCTTGAACGCCTTCTTCTGATGATTTGATGATTTCTTGAGCCACGCTGCCGGTTCCGCATATACTCTGTCGAAAGGTTATTAAGGCTACGTCACCTCACCTCACCTCACCCCCTGCCAGCTCCAAACAGTCTGCCTCAAGATGATCAAGCTACATTCTTTCCAAAACGGGCGGCAGACAGATCATCGGGATTGGATGCTGCTGCTTTCCTGGCTTTCAGCGGCAACTTTAACGCTGATGGCAATCGCCACCTCCACAGCCACGGCCGAACCGCGGATCAATGAGTTCGTCGCGGCGAATGCAAACAACGGGTTTCTGGACGAAGATGGGGCACCTGCCGACTGGATAGAGATTTACAACCCCGACAATGTTGCGATCGATCTGGGGGGCTACTTTCTGAGCGACGATCCGGCCCAGCCCAACAAGTGGCGCTTTCCAGAACCAACGACCCTGGCGGCCGCAAATTACCTGGTGGTGTTTGCATCAGGAAAGGACAAAGCCATAGTCGGCAGCGAACTGCATACGAACTTCAGCCTGGGTGCAGGTGGCGAGAGCGTTTTGTTAGTCGCGCCGGACGGGGCGACGAAGGTCTCCGAGATCGCATCTTACCCCGAGCAACGGATCGATGCATCCTACGGGCTGGGCGTCAGCGGCAGCACGGTGTTGTCATCGCCCATCGTTAAGGGTGCTGCCTGCACATGGTGGGTTCCCGATCACGACATCGGCAGCGGCTGGCAACGCCCCGGGTATGACGATAGCCAATGGAATCCTGCGAAAACCGCAGTTGGCTATGGCTACGAAGCCTTCACCGGAGACGGTGGCGATTCGGGCCAGGCCATGCAAGCGATCAACGCTTCTGTCTATGTCAGGATACCATTCGAGATCACACAACCGGGCGACGTTCTGAATGCGACCCTGGGCATGCAGTACGAAGACGGCTTTGTTGCCTATCTCAACGGCACGCGGGTCGCCAGCGGGAACGCGCCGGAAGCAATCACGTGGGAAGCCACATCCACGGGCTCACGCCGGGACAGCGATGCCACCACTCCCGAACGGTTTGCGCTGGCTTTTGCGAACAGTCTAGTGCCGGGTGAGAATATCCTCGCCATTCAAGGCATGAATTCCTCCCGCGGCGGGTCGGACATTTTGATCCTTCCTGAGCTGGAGATCGAAGAACGCATCGGCGATGCCAGCTATGGATACTTCCTGACACCGACTCCGGGTAAGGTAAATGCAGCGCGCGTGGATGGCTTTATTCAACCACTGACCTTCAGTCACACCCGCGGCCACTTCGATGCACCATTCACATTGAAAATCGAATCTTCCACCGATGGCATCACGATTCTGTATACCACGGATGGATCTGTCCCAACGCCTGACCATGCGCTCAGGTATTCAGCACCGCTCTCAATCGAGACTACTACCGTTGTGCGCACTGTGGCCGTGCGAAGTGGATGGGATCCGACCAGGGTCGAGACCCATACCTATCTCTTCCTGAAAGACGTCGGGACCCAGGATCGAGCCCGCGCACTTGCCAGCGGCCTCCCAGCCAGCTGGAAGGGAAACGGATCCGACTACGACATGGATCCCGACGTCGTTGACGATCCCGTATACGGCCCGCAGCTGGTTCGGGCGCTGCAAAAAATCCCAACCATCTCGATGGTCACCAGCGCAGACGACATGTTCGGCAACA
>JAQCER010000045.1 GCA_027618625.1 Verrucomicrobiota bacterium | reverse complement strand
CCTCTTCTTCTGCGGCAAGCTAGACATGGCCATTTCCCTCTCTACCCACTAAACTCCCGGAAGGGCCCTAGTTTTGAAGCAGGATGAGAGCCAAGTGACGCAGGAGATTTGAGTCCGCTACGCTGGCAGCATGAGCAGCGCTTCAATCCGTGCACGTAGTATGCGCGGACTGAATGGCTTGATGATCACTTCGTTCGCCCCGGCTTCAAGCAGTGCTTCCTTGAGTTCCAGTTCCCGGTAACCTGTGACCACGATAATGGGAATACCGGCAAGCTTCGGGTGTGCGCGCAAAGCAGCGACCAGCTCAAGGCCGTTCTTACCGGGCAACTGGTAGTCGAGCACTGCGAGATCCGGCGAGACGCGATCCATTTCCAATATCACACTGTCGCCGTCTTCGAAAAGTGCGGCCTCCACTCCGGCCTGGCGCAATACCATCTGGTGCAGGCGCAGGGTCACGGGTTCATCATCAGCTACAAGCACGCGTTTCATATCTTGGTATCAGTGTCAGAGTCCGAGTCAGGGTCGTGCTCCGGATTCAACTTCCAGAACAACATGGTCTGGTCGTCCGCGGGCGGGCCTTCGCCCTCGCTTTCGCGAATGCGAATCTGCATGCGATTCCAGAATTCTTCCGGATCATCAAACGCGTGACGAGCAGCGGCGTCTTTCAAATTTTCCCAGCCCCACCATTTGCCGCAGTCCTGCCATTCGTAGAGACCATCGGTCACGATCAACACGGCGTCGTCTGGATTGAGATCGATCGTCTGGTGCTCGTAACGAAGTCTTGAGAACAGTCCTAACGGGGGCCCGCCTGGTTCGATCTCCGTAACTTTTCCGCTCCGGTTGAGAATCAGTACCGGGCAGTGGCTCGAATTGACAACTTCCAATGTCTTCAAATCCGCACTCACCCGCGCCATGGCGCAGGTAATGAACATCGACATCTTTTCCAGCTGTGAACAGAGCACCCGATTGATGGACTCGACGATCTCCGCCAGCGGCACTGCCTTGTCGAGATTGAGATGCAACGCAGTCCGGAAGATGGCGGCGAGCATTGCAGCGGAGACACCTTTTCCCATCACATCGATGACGGTCAGAATGAGATTTCCTGAAGTGTCGTAGATGGCCTCCAGATGGTCGCCTCCCACATCCCGTGCGGTGCGGTGTTTGAGGGCAAGATTCCACGCATCCGACTGTGGCGTATGATGCAGTGAGAGGAGGTTGCGCTGGATCTCGGCAGCGATTTCGAGTTCCCGGGTGGCCCGCTGTTCTTCATCCCTGACCACTTGCAAGTTGGCATTGTGGCCAGGGCAATTCCCAGAAGATCTGTGAATGTCCGCAGGTTGCTCAGCTGCCGTGAGAGGCGTTCGCCCTCTTCTTCCACTAGTCCGAACAGAAGACACCCTAACGTTTGTCCATTGGCGACGATCGGAAAGCAACAGCCGCAGCCGTAAGGAGCAAGCATGGGGTCATCCGCCACTTCCGAGGCATGCTCCCAGTAGAAGCTGCGCCCGTTCTGGAGGACTGCTTTGGCTTTTTCCGGAGCCTGGTCGAAGCCAACGACTTCATCCTTCGCTCCTAGCTCATCACTGATGCCTGCGAGCACATTCTCGGAGAGGCAGACACGCACTAAGTCCGGGCTTGGCGAGTATAAGACGCTCAAGATCTCAAGCCCTCTGGACATAAACTCAGAAGGACGTCCTGCACCAATCATGGCAGTGCCAAAGCGATGGAATGCGGATAGACACTCGTAGGCTGTCGAGAGTTCCTCAAGAACTGCGGTGAGTTCGCCGTCCGCGGGCACAGGATTGGAGAGTCCCGCGTGGCGACGACGGATCACCTGCCGGTAGCCGAGCGGACTGCGCCAGTGCTCGTGCAGGTCAGCAAATTCGTTGATCAAGAACAGTCCCCTGCCCCCTTCCTGAAGTGGATCCTCCGGGAGCCTCGGATTGTCAGTTGCTTCTGGCGGCGGCCCTTGTCCTGGATCGGTGATAGCCAGATGCACCTCGCCGTTCAGCACCCACCATTCCACGTTCACCGACAGCATGGCGTCCAGCTTGCAGCCGTGGCGGATCGCATTGCTCAGGGCTGCACTGAAAACGAGCCCCCAGACGCTGCGCTCTTTGCCACTGACGCAGGCGTCATTGAGGAACCCCATAAAGATGTCCCGGAGATCAGCGACTTTGGAGAGATTGGCCGGAATCTGATGCCTGAAGATCAGCTCCGCTTCGTCCGAGCGCCCATCGATGTTGCTGGCATGGGCATTCATACTTGTTTTCCGAGGAGGAGATTCCACGCAAATCGACGGCAGACTGCACCGAGTTCGGAATCGTGCCGTGTTGCCTGAAACACTGCATGCACGGGCTCAAGATCATCGTCTGGCGAGTGGCAGCCGTGACTGTCTGCATAAGAAAAAACGCCGACGGGGGCGGTAGCGAGAATATCCTGCCAGTCCGTCGTAAGACGGGAGAATTGTGTGCGCGTGCGCGGCAGCACTCCGAACAAGCGGCACCGCCCTGCGACCACTTCGAGCAGCCAGGGCATGCGCTGGCGCCACAGTGGAGCATCCGCGTAGGTATGCATGATCATTCCTTGAAAAGTGGCCAAAGTCCGGCGCTTGCCGCGGTTCGCTGGCAGCAGGGTGCGTAGGGCGAAAGCGCACCAGATGAGCAAGGCATAAAGACGTTCGCAGATGCCAGCGGACTCTGCACCGCGGCTCCAGGAGTCCGCCACGAAGCTCTCCACTTTTGGCACCAGCGCGCGGTGCCGAAGATTGGCAAGAAGCCCGCCCGCCAGATAGCATCCATTGAGTTCCGTATGCTGGCCAAGGAATGTGCGCGGCTCGATCTTCGAGTTCTGAACCAAGTTGTATCCTGACAGCATGCAGTCAGAACCGATCGCCGCGTAGGGGCCGATCTCACAGCCCTCGGCGATCTGCACATTGTTGCCGATAAAGACTGGCATGTTGAGCTTCGTCGTCGGGTGAATGTTGCAATTGCGGCCAATCGCCAGATTCACTTCGGGAACATTCGCGTTGTCGAACGAGACTTTGAACCAGGATTTCTCCATGCGGAACCAGTGATCCATCATTGCCCAGCCTTTCAGTTCCACCTCATCCCTAGTCTCGATGTTGTTTTCCCACGGTAAGCCCAGAACCTTGATCGCGTCCTGAGCTTCACTGGGAACCGATGGAACCACTTCCCACCGGACGGGCCAGAGCGTGGCCTTTTGCATCGCCTTCCGCACATCAGACGGCCGATCCACAGCATGAATGATGACGTGTGAGTAGCGCTCGTTCACGGCGTAGTCCAGCCAGTGATAGAGCAAGGGTTGATCGCCAATCAGCCAGACGGACCAGGGCTCATTACGATTGATCACGGTGTCAGCCGATGACCAATCAGGAAAATAGAGCCGGAGCGGAGTTTCTTTAGGTGCATTCACAGGAGTCGTTCAGGTAGATTTCAGCAACTTACTTTGATCAATAGGCTCCCCTTCCGAGCACCACCGCGGGGATAGTCAGAAACAGGATCTTGATGTCTTCCCATACGCTCTGGGAATGGATGTATTTGAGATCCAGGCGCACTTGGCCCTCGAATGGGATATCGGAACGGCCGCCGATCTGCCACAGGCAAGTGATGCTAGGCTTGGCTGTCAGTCTTCTCAATTGAAACGCATTGTAGCTGGACACCTCAGCCCACACGTGGGGACGCGGCCCAACCAGGGACATGTCGCCAATGAGCACACTCCAGAATTGGGGTACCTCATCAAGGGACAACTTGCGGATCCATTTCCCTGTCCGCGTGATCCGCGGATCGTTCTTCATCTTGAATGAGACGCTTCCATCGCCGTGCTTGTTCTGCTTGAGCAGCTCTTTCATCAGTGCATCCGCATTGGTCACCATGGATCGGATTTTCCAGCAATAGAATGTCCGACCGTGCAATCCGTAGCGTTGCTGTTTGTAGAAAATCGGGCCGCGGTCCTCGATTTTGATCAAGGTCGCCAGCAGCAGTAAAACGGGAGAGAACAACAGCAGGGCAAAGATGCTGCCGCAGATGTCCAGTGTCCGCTTCAAGAACGCCGCAGAAAGCACAGTCGTTTTCCACAGGGTACGACGCCACACCATGCTCCGCTTCCAGCGGCGCACAGCGGCAGGGTTTGCCGCCTGAGCCCAATAATCGATTGCCTTCTGCTCAGTGGGAAGGGCGATGTCTGTCATATCAATATATAAAAATTACTTTGAATATGGTAATTATACTATATGTTACCTTTGTAAATCAAATGGTTTTATGAAACAAGATCATCACCAACTTCACATGTTCGATTTCTCCCAAACATCTGCGACTGGCCTTCGCATCCTTATCAACACGCCCAGTCTTGAGGCCGGGAACATTTCTGACTTTAAGGCCGAGTTCGACAAGTGCTGTCCCGCCGGGCTCAGCCACGTAGTCGTCGACCTGTCTGCCGTCGAAATGATTGACAGCTCTGGAATTGGGGCGCTCCTAAGCGTTCACAAGCGCCTGAGCGACGGAAACCAAGTTACGCTCCGGAACGTTCAAGCTACGGTTCTGAGTGTCATTGAGTTACTACGCCTCCACCAAGTCTTCAAGATGGAATGGGATGCGGCCGAAGTTCGTGCCCCACTTGCATAGCGTGTCGGTTCAGCACTGGATCACTTCTTCAGCTTGAACGGCGTCCCGCAATACATGCAGGTAAAGTGCAGCTGGATCACGATATCCAGGATAAGAGAGGCACGGTAACTGAATAGCAGGTAACGACTTGCGTATTTGTGTTTGTGGCACTTTTTCTCGTGGAGCATCGGGCCGTGGCAGAGCGGGCAACTCAGGCTGATGGCGTGAAAATAGCGCAGCGCCCTCAGAATGGCGTAGGCAATAATGGCGATAACCGCCTGAATTCCGTAGTCGGGATTCTTCGGTGGAATCAACATCATCCCTAGAGCCACAACGCCCCACCAGAACACCACATTGGTGAGTATTGCCAGCAGCACTCCAAACAGAAGGGAGAACGGACGCTTGAAAGCCCGCGGGCGTTGCACGCGAGCGTCGGCAATTGGGAGCACTATTTCCTGCTGAATTTCAGGTTGGGGCATCTGAAGTATTTGTGGTGTAAACTCAAGTCTTACCGATTTCCTCGAATAATGAACTTTTTCTAGAGATACCTGCAAGCTCTTTGTTTTTGAAAAGTCTGGTTTATCTGGTAAAGTTGACAGTTCTGCAGATTTCCCGCCATCCATCGATCTCACCCAAACCCATTTCTTGTGATTCAACCTCCAGGCGACAACAGTGAAGCATACGGTGGACTCCCAAACCTGCCAGCCCTCTCAGCCAGCAAGGGCAGCAATGCCGAAATCCGATTGATCTGCACTCTGATCGCCGATGGGAATCCTGAGACGCGAGAGCAACTGCTGCACCTGTCGCATATGCGGGGACACGATGTCGCTGTGCTGGAGACGCTGGAGAGCGATCTGGAGAAGAGCACCGGCCCGGTAGAACTTCTGATCGTTCACCTGTCCGAAGAACACGGGGCTGCACTGGAACAACTGATCCGGCGCATGCTCCGCGTCAATCGTGATCACGGAATCGTCGTGATGGGCGTCGTCGACACCGCAGTCGAAGAAACCTGTCTGGAGCGATGGCTACAGGTGGGGGTGAACAATTTCATTGCATTCTCGGACGGCACATGGGACGCGCAACTGCTGGCTGCCGAGCATCACGTGCGTCGAAACAGGACGCGCATGGACACTCAAAAGCAAATCGCCGAGTCGATGAAGCGCTACGAGACATTGTTCCTGAGTTCGCCCGATGCCCAGCTCATCATTACCGCGAAGGACAATCGAATTCTCGATGCCAGTCCAAAGGTGAGCGCGGTGCTTGGCTTGCGCCGGGAAGAACTGACTGGACGCTATCTGTCACTCATCTTTCCCGACTTGTTTCGCAAAGACGATCTCGTCCGTGCCGGCGAAGAGTCCACTCGACTGGAACAACCGGTAACCGTTTCAAGCATCCCCTATCGTCGGCCGGATGGCTCGAAGTGCCTGCTCGATGCTACCGTCTCCCGCGTGTCGTGGTCGGATGACGCAGCCCTGGCAGTTACCCTTGCCGATGTCACTATCACGCGCGCTCGTAATGAGCGACGGCTGCGTGCGGCGAAGCTCGATACGGTCAGCTCCATGGCCGGAGGCGTCGCAGATGACATCAGCAACTTGCTCACCGCCGTGCGTGGAAATCTGTCGCTCATCGGCAAGCAGCCAACGCTGGGCCGCGATGCCCGGGAACTTCTGCACGATGCAGAGATCGCATGCAATTCAGCAGACAAACTGGTGGGTTGCCTGCGCATTCTTTCGCGGTCGAATATTCGCAACACACCAACCGAATCCACTACTCCGGACCCTCGGAAGCGCCGCACCGCACTCAATCATTTTCTCGAGCGGCTCATCTCGTTCGAACTTCTCGGCACGCACATCCAGCCCTCCTACGAGCTGGATCAGAACCTCTGGCACGTCGACATCGACGAAGCTCGCATCGAGGAAGCGCTCAAAGCGATCGTGAAAAATGCCAAGGAAGCCATGCCCTCGGGTGGACAGCTTCGGATCCTCGCCACCAACTACGAGCCGCAGGCCCAGGCCAGCAAGACAATGTCCGCTTCCTACGTCCTTGTCAGCATTGTCGATGATGGCCATGGAGTGCCAAAGGAACACCTCGGACAGCTGTTTGACCCTTACTTTTCCACCCGTCCCGATCACGCGGGGCTCGGTCTCGCATTGAGCCAGGCAATCGTCCGCACCCATGGTGGAATCATTGATGTGGAGCATGCTCCTGTCCGTGGCACCGTCGTTCGGATCTACCTGCCCGCGGCGATGGAACAGGATGCCATCAGCGAAAACGGCCTGGCCATTCCGCCAACCAGGACCGACGGCGTCGACGTCCCGAATCGCCGCAGACGCGTGCTGGTCATGGACGACGACAAGGACATCCGAATCATCACCAAGAAGATTCTCGCCAGCCATGGGTTCGATGTTTACTGCACACAGGACGGCCGTGAAGCGATCGAAGTGTTTCGCAAAGCGCAACAGATGAAGGCGCCATTCGATGTAGCGTTGTTCGATCTCGACGTCCGTGGCGGCATGGGCGGAAAGGACGCCGTGGCCCGACTGCGGCGCGACTATCCGGACATCAAAGTCATCCTCATGACCGGTTTCGTCGACGACATCCTGCTGGAGAACCATCGGGAACACGGCTTCTCTGGAGTGATCACCAAACCTTTTCAGATCGACAAGCTCATTGCGACCATCACCCAATTCGCAGAAGCAGGTCGACAGCTAAGTTGATCGATCACTGCGTCAAAGTCACTGATTCATGACCACAGAAAACGCCGACCAGGCTGAATGGTACTACGAGGCCGCAGGATCACCGGTCGGGCCGATTTCGGTAGGCGAATTCGCAGCAAAGCGATCGACCTCCGGGATTACTCTCGACACCAAGGTCTGGACGGCCGGCATGGATGAATGGGAGCCATTGCGCAATGTCCTTACGGCGCCCGGCGCAGGAACAGCCATCATTTCCAACATAACTGCAACCGCTACCGCAACCATCGCGCAATGCGACGAGTGTTCGCGCCAGACACCAAAGGACGAGCTCCTCGCCTACGGCCACTTGCAGATTTGCACCAGCTGTAAGGACACGTTCGTGGACAAACTCAAGCTGGGTGTCCGAGTAGGTGGCGGCCCCTGGCGCGACCGGAAGGCAATTCTGTTCAACGAAGGTGCCGAGCTGCCGAGACGTTGCATAAAGTGCAACGCCCCCGCCGAACATCCAATCACCAAGAACTTGTCGCACATCTCTCACTGGATGCTGCTCTTGATCCTCCTGGGGTTTCCCGGAATTGTGCTCTATGTCCTCATCGGCCTCATCATTCGTAAGCGAGCGAAGGTCACTGCATACCTGTGCACCAGTCATCGCAAACAGAGGAAAGCCTTCCTGACGATCAACTGGTCCGTGGCTGCCGCACTTGTCCTCGGGATCGTCATTGCTGGCAACTCCCTTATGGGAGACGAATTCGCCATCCTGATCGGTTTCTCCGTCCTTGGATTTCTCATCTGCGCAATCGCCGGGATTCGACTCCAGCTGTTTCGCGTTCAAAGAATCAAAGACGGCACCGTCCGCGCCACCGGCCCGAGTCGCAAGTTTCTCGACAGTCTGCAAGAATGGCGAAATTCTTGAGACTGCAGGCAAGCCCTACAGGCTGGCGCGATGATCTTTGATGATCCCGGGGCGGCGCTTCGCCTGTCAGCACCCCCAGCTGGGTGAGGCCGTGTGGCCCCGTGGCCCGAAAGGCACTAGAAGATAGATCCTATTGTATTGAATTTTAGTTACTTGTGGCAATGTCAGGGTTCCTACTCCACCGCTGGCAGTTTGTTCTCGGCGCCTTCTTCCTTGCGGCCTTTGAGGTGGAGGGCGAGAAATTGTTCCATGGCGCGGTAGAAGTCGAAGCGGTTTTCTTCGTTGTGGAAGCCGTGGCCTTCGTCGTCTTTGACCATGTACGGGACATTGACGCCGCGCTTGCGCAGGCCTTCGACCATCTGATCGGACTCGGACTTGACCACGCGTGGGTCGTTGGCGCCCTGGGCGATGAATAGCGGTGCCTTGATCTTGTCGGCGTTGAGGGCGGGTGAATACGCTTCGAGCATTTTGAGATCTTCCGGATCCTCGGGATTGCCCACTTGCTCATACATCATGGCGAGGAATTGCTCCCAATAAGGCGGGATGGCTTTCATGAAGGTGAGCAGATTCGACACGCCCACGTAGTCGACTCCACAGGCGTAAAGATCCGGGGTGTAAGCAAGGCCGGCCAGGGTGGCGTAGCCACCGTAGGATCCGCCGTAGATGCCTACGCGTTTCGGATCGGCAATGCCTTCACTGATCAGCCACTTGGCGCCGTCGGTGACGTCGTTCTGCATTTCCTGTCCCCATTTCTTGAAGCTGGCTTCCCAGAATGTCCGCCCGTAGCCGGTGGATCCGCGATAGTTCATCTGCAGCACTGCGTAGCCGCGGTTCGCCAGGAACTGCACTTCTGGATTGAAGCCCCAGTGGTCACGCACCCATGGGCCACCGTGAACGTTGACGATGACTGGAAGGTTCTTCGGTTCGACTCCTTTTGGCAATGTCAGATAGCCGTGAATGGTGAGGCCATCGCGGGACTTGTAGCTGACCGGTTTCATCTCCGCCATCTGGTCGGCATTGAGCCACGGGCTTACTTCCGCCAGTTTGATCAGCTTCTTGTCTGCTGTATCAAAGAAGTAGTAGGAGCCCAATGTGCGATCGCTATAGGTGCGCACGAGATATTTGGTTTCGTCTTTCGAAAGGTCTGCCAGTCCGACTTCGACACCGGGGAGCTGCGCTTCCAGGAAGGCCTGTAATTCCTCACGTTCCTTATCGAAGAATTTGTAGGCGCGCTTGTCGGTGGTGTAGGAAACTCCGGTGATCGTTTTCTTTTTGTCCGAGCTGAGCAGTCGGCTGACATCCACTTCCGGGTGCTCGAAGATCGTCTCCTCTTCCTTCGCAGTCTCAGGATTGAAGACAACGATCGATGCTTTATCGCGACCAAGATTTGACGATGCATAGATCTTCTTGTTGTCGTAGGTGAAGAACAACGGTTCCAAGGTTTCCTTGAAGTTGGTCTCGATGATTTGTTTAAACTCGGCCGATTCGTCAGCGCGATAGAGCAATCCCGTATTGACGCCGTCCGTGGTTGAGATCAGGCGCAGCTTGCCGTCGTGGTCGGTGACGTAGCCGCTGTAGTTGCCAGGATTTTCGACCAGGAGTTCCAACTCTGCAGTATCGACATTGATGCGATAGGCATCGAAGAAACGCTTGTCGCGTTTGTTGATGGAAATGAGCATGTGCTTGGGATCGTCCTCAAGGTCATCGATTACGCCCACGCGCACCTCATCAAACGGCGTAAGATCCTTGGGGTTCTTCCCATCGGCATCCACAGCATAGAGGCGGAAATTTTCGTCGCCACCTGTGTCCTGAATGAAAACGATCCGGCTGTCGCTGGCCCAGGCGAACCCGGCGATGTCGCGTTCCTCAGCACCGGTCACTCGGACTACCTCTTCGGAGCCCATTTTTTGAACGTGAACATTCATGCGGTTTTTCCAGGGCTTCAGGAACGCGAGATGCGTGCCGTCTGGGGAAAGATCGTAGCCTGAGGTTTCCGGATTGCGGAAGAAGTCCCGCATCGGGATCAGCGGAGTGGCGGCAGTGGGCTCGGCATTTTTGCCCTCTTGGGCAGAAGTGGGAACTGTCATGGCAAGAGTCGCAATGGCTGCGACAACGGTAGCGGGGTAACGCAATTTCATTCCCCACATATAGCAGAGATTCAGGGCACATCGATCGAAAAAAGCCACTACCATCCATCCTTATCTGGCGCGGAAACGAAGAAGGGGTCTTTGCCGCCCGCAGCTGAGATAGTCGGTTCCGGACCCTCTACGAACAATCGAACGCATGGTGCCTCCCCTTGTCCTAAATTTTGCATGATCATAGAACGTCCAAGATCTCGACGAAGAACGAAGGTGGCCTTCGCATTGGTCATGGCGACAGCATTGATCTGGTGGTTGAGCCGGCAATATTGGGCAAGCCCACGCTACTGGGTGATGAGTATTCTCAGCCCGCCTGACCACGTTATCGACGACCTTCCCCGTAGCGTGTCCTATAGTCACACCGTGTTCGAGTTCCGCTACGGCTCCAAAACACGAAGAATTCTTGACCCGCACAGCCAGCTCAAGTTCATCCACGGCAAATTGCCGGACAGTATCACTGTCGACAATGGGGAGCGGCTGGTCGTGTTTCTCGAACCGAAAGCGGTGATTGCCTCCCTTCGAGACTCAGTGGATGTACAAGCTGATAGCGTGCACTATCGGGGATGGATGGGGATATTCTCCCCAGAAACTGAATTTATCGTGGATTCTGACGGAATGGTATGGGACGCGAACGAGCTGGAATGAGCCAGCTGGCCGATTTCCGATTTCAACTAACGATCGCCTTCCACGATCGTTTATGCTAAACCAACAGCTCATCCGAGAGATGGTGAACGAAAGACGATAATGAACATAAAACGAAATTGCTTAGCTCGTGCCTGGGAGAAAACGCGATTTTCGGGAATTTTCGAACATTCGACGGGCTTCGGCGGCGGG
>JAQCER010000044.1 GCA_027618625.1 Verrucomicrobiota bacterium | reverse complement strand
TAGCACTAGGGGGCTGGAAGCTGCCATGGTCGACATCGGCAAACTCACCCTTCCACAACTGCCGCACCGCCATTTCCTCGGAGTCAAAAGCAAGGCTGATCCGCTCGGGGTAGCCGACACCGATGCCGCGATAGCTGGCGGTGCCGCGCCCACGACACATGACCGTCTCATCGGCGACGCGAAGTTCGAGCGACTGACGAGATAGCCCTTTGGGATTCTTCGCGCGCGTTCCATCCGAAAGGTAGTTCCACAGCGCCTCAATCTGCTCATCGGTATCCCCGCCCAGCACTTCTTTCCGGATCGACTGACCGCCCGGCCAATAACTGGGCATGATCACGGTCGGATGAAACCGGGACGGTTGCCGCATGTAGAGATGGAACCAACTCTTTTGCAGGCGCTCGGTGACATGGACCAATTCCAGTGCGCCAGCACCACCGGATTTCTGACCATTGAAGTCATGGCAGGCGATGCAACTGAGCCCGGTCGCGCCCATCATTTCGTAACCGGCATCTTTGGATTCCCGAATGTTGGCGATCTCCGGGAAAGCAATCGTCTCAAGCGAATCCACTTTCCCGAACCGCTCGACCAGATGACCGACCTGTGATTCGCCGAACTGAGGCATGCGCGTGTTCAAATACTGCCGTTGACGTCCGCCGCGCAAAAGAACCTCTGTCAGCCACGATTGGGTCAACTTTGCCCCCACATGCGTCAGCGGCGGAGGCAGGCGGCCCTGATCGCCGAGGGCTTCCGCAGTTCCCGTGAAGTAGGCATTTCGCTCTGGCGAGATCCCGCCGAGTCCATCGCGGTCGTGGCAGGCGATGCAGTTAAGCGCGGCGAGCGTTTTGTCGACCATCTGATGGTCAGTGAAGCTGCCTGCATCGATTAGTGGCAATGCTAGAGCGATCAGTTGCGTCTGCTCGGCACTCAGTCCGAAGCGTGGGGATTCACTTGTTTCTCCAAGACAGCCCTTTGCGGGATCGAGATTGGCCATGGGCATGGGCATGGGCATGGGCATGGGCGCGTAGTCTTTGCGAACCGAGGGAATGTCGTCATGACACTGTGCACAACCGAGGCTGGCGAAGTGCAGCGCTCCCTTTGCCGCCATAACCGGATCACCCAGCAATGGACCCTGCATGGGAACCGGCTGATCGGAAGTGGCGAGCATGTCCGCGGAAATCGCCTGTCGGGGAAGCCCCGGCCCCTCCATCTCGAATCGAAAGCCCGCCTCATGGCCTGTATGGAAATACGTCAGCTCGATCGCATTCCACCCAGCGTTCAGTTGCGCCTCCGCCGTGAGCGCCTTCGTTCCGCGATGATCGCTCGGTGCCAACTCGGCTGCCGTTTGGCCATTCATGCGCAAGCTGCCGCCATTCAGTGTCATGTGAAATGTGTACAGGCCCGCAGTGTTGATGCGCAGGAACCCATCGTAACGGATTGCCGAGTGGTGGTGCACATTGCCAAGTTTCTCCAGATCAAAGTCATCGACCTGTCCTGCGCGCTCTTTTTCAACATCACCCTGCAGGCCCTCCCAAACCTTTCCTCGCCACTGGGTGAATGCAAGGTGACCGGGCACCCTGGTGTTTCGCAGTAGATAGTGCGCAATGTCGTCGAGTTCATTCCCGGGCAATCGGAGATCCGGCATGCGACCAGATGGACGCACGGCATGTGGCCGTTGCAAAAATTCCCTCAGGCTTTTGTGCGAGTATTTTTTTTCCAAAGCGCCGAGCGCCACTGATGATTCGGTGAGCAACTCCACGCCAGCAGGATCTCTGGGGGAATGGCAGGCCACACAGCCAACCGCATGAAACAACTTCTCGCCGCGCTCCGCCGCCACGGCATCCGGCACCTGCAGCTCGAACTGGTCGCCTTTATTCAGGGATACCAGAAAATGGGTAATTGTCTCGGCTACCTCCAGTCGTTCCGCCTCACTTCGATCGCCCAGCACATCTGGCATCCATGTTCCCGGTTTCACCGCGTGAGGAGAAGCGATAAATTTCCTCAAATATTCCGGGTTCACCCTTGCCCCCGCCTCTGCCAGCCGAGGAGCTTTGCGCGACGAATCACTGATACTCTCCGCATCGTGACAGGCCACACAGTTCAGTTCCTCGACGAGCACTCGCCCCTGAAGTTCGGGAGAGAGTGCGCTATTTGCGATTCCCGGTAGAATGAGTTCGGCAGAGACCGTGCTGCAAGTGAATCCAGCAGCAATGACAAAGTGAAGATGATGCGGAAATCTCAAGGCGGGAATGGAATCGAATGCGAGGAATCGGCAAGACTCAAATCAGAACTGCGAGACTTGCAGGGGCACGGTTTTCCGTCAAGGCCGAATAGCATTATAGCACTACATGAGATCACATGAGGGAACCCGGGGTATCCATTACGGCGGTCGGGCGGTCGAAAGGGCGACAGACGCGCCAGATCGTCTATTCGGTTTCCAAGCTCGCCGCGCTACTATGAGCCAAGCCGGTGAAGCCGCGACCGCTTTCAGGTTGTTCGTTGTCTGTTCGGATTCGCTATCATCGTCGCGCTTAAACGAAGAATCGATAGCAAGCTATTGACGGTATTGAAGATTGCGGGGAGTCACAGATTCCGTAGGGTGCGCTTGGATGACCACACGGCCTAAACCTTTAAAACCGACTGAATACCAGACATCTGAACTGCCCAACGGCCTGCGAGCCGAGGTGGCAGAAATGCCGTTTATGGAAAGTGTGACGCTGGGGATCTGGGCCGGGATCGGTTCCCGTCATGAACCCGATGCTGAAAATGGCATCGCCCACTTTGTTGAGCACATGGTTTTCAAGGGAACGAAAAATCGCACGGCGCGACAACTCACCACCGAAGTCGAAGCCGCTGGCGGCAGCATTGAGGCTTACACGATGGCCGACCAAACGTGCTACTACATCAAGGGCCCGGCTGAGACCTTCCCCCGTTTTCTGGATGTCCTGGCCGACCTCTATCAGAACGCGGTATTTCTGGAGGAAGATGTCGATCGTGAGCGCGAGGTGATTCGCGAAGAAATTGTGATGTATCGTGAGCAGCCGAACCAGCACATTGAGGATCTGTTAGGGATGGCAGCCTGGCCGGACAGTCCACTGGGCCGTCCGATCACTGGCAGCGAAGATTCGATCACCGCGATTGACGGAGATGACATGCGGAACTTCGTCGCTCAAAATTATACCGGCTGTCGCAGCGTGGCTGCAGTGGCCGGTCGCATCACGGCATCTGAAGTGCTGCCCATGTTGGATTCAATGTTAGGGTCGCTCCCGGCTGGAGTGCCTGTGAAAACGCCAATACAAGCTTCCTCGGCTCCGCAAGTATTGTATGACCAGCGCGACTCCGAGCAGGTACATCTGGCCCTTGGCTTCCCGTGCTGGGGTCGATTCGACGAGCGACGGGATGCGCTGCGCCTGTTGCATGTGCTGCTGGGCGGAAGCATGAGTTCCCGGCTCTGGCAGAAGCTGCGCGAGGACCGCGGGCTGTGTTACGAGGTTCAGGCAGACGTGCTCACCTTGGACGATGTCGGCCTGTTCCAGATTTACGCCGGAGTCGATGCGAACAATGTCGAGGAAACTCTGCGCCTGGTGTTGGCGGAGTTGCGCGACCTCGTCGACAACGGCCCGACGGCGAACGAACTCCGGGAGGCCTGCCAGTACGCGATCGGCACGCAGCGCATTGCGCTGGAGAGCACTTCCAGCCAGATGATGTGGGCGGGAGAAAGTCTGCTCAGCTACGGCAGGGTAATGGATCCTGCGGACGCTCGCAATGCCCTGGCCACCGTCACTAAGGAAGCGGTTGCGAATGTTGCACGCGATTGTTTTACCCACCAGAATCTGGCTGCGGCCTTTGTCGGGAAAACGAAAAACCCCACGGCAATCGAGGCCATTCTGAAGGGCTGGTAAGGCAAAATCCCGAGGTGCAGCCTGACTATCAACGATTACTGGACAAATTGCGGCTTCGGGCGAAAATACGTTAAGTTTTGCGCTTCCTTCCCATTCTCCTTCCTCAAAATCAGCACGTTCGCCACATCCTCACTGGTGTAGGTGTCCTCGGGTCGTGTGCCTTGGCCACGAGCCTGACTTCCTGCACGGAATCCGACAGTGGCATGAATGCGTCAACCATCGGAATCGCCGCGGTAAAGCCAGTGACATCCCAGATGCTCGACGGCTCACGACTCACCCGACTGAAGGAGGAACCCAGCTACACCTGGGCCTTTCGAAAGGAATCTTTCTGGCTGGAGCGAGCCGAAGCCGCACCACTGCCATTGGATCTGGTGAGCACCATCTTCGGCAAAGGCGAAGCGACCCCATGGATTCACGGAAAGTGGTCGCTGAGCCCGGATGGTGCGACCCTGACATTGCTCGAAGTTTCTGGTGCCAATGGATTAGCCACTGACCAGGCAACGATTCAGGTAGGACTCGCAGCACTGACGCAGGTCACACTCGCAGGTGGACAGTATTCCGTTGAAGAAGGCGGCGCCGCCGATGCCCCCATGTTCAAGTCAGGGCAACCCGTAGCATTCAAAGATCGATCAACTGAACCGCCTCTCTCAGGCTTCCGCAGTCCCGCAACGGGAGCGATCGTGATTCCAGCGATTTATACGAAGGCAACCGACTTTTCTCCGCAAGGGATTGCCTGCGTCATCGACGGAAGCGAGCCCCACATCATCGATCTTAATGGAGTGCAATTGACACAACCGCTGATCATCAATGACAAGCCGGACGTGTTTCGTGAAGGCCTCGCCCGATGCATCAGTGACGATGGGAAAATGGGCTACTTCAACGCAGCGGGCGAAGTCACGATCCCCGGTCGCTGGACGTTTGTGGAACCCTTCTCCAACGGTATGGCGCTCGTCAATAATGATGGCGTGCTGGGTGCCGACGGCACAGTATCGGGTGGACTGTGGGGAGCGATAAACGACCTCGGTCAAGTCGTCCTCAAAATCGATTATGCGCAACTGGAGCGCGGGCCTGGCAACACTTTCAGAACATCACCAGAGGAACAGTGGTTTCAGCCAGGAGGCATGCACGGTGAATGAATCGTGACCATCTTGAGCGAACTGGCCGCCGCTTGGTGGTCGCAATGCTGCTGCTCACCGTGGCAGCACCATTCGCGGTTCAGGCAGACGATTCGGCAACACCCGAAGTTGTCGTCGCGACCGCAATTTCCGTCCGTCCAGCGCAGCCGCTGCCCACACCTCCACCGGTACTCGTAGCGGCAGCGGCCTTGGTCATGGACGTCAATACAGGTCGGATCTTCTACGAAAAAAATGCTGATCAGCGCCGCGAAGTAGCCAGCACGCAGAAGCTCATGACCGCACTGCTGGTGTGCGAGGCGGGCGACCTGGATGGTCTGCTCACGGTCGACGTGGCCGATACCCGGGTGGTGCCGTCCAAGCTTTATCTAAAAGCTGGCGAACAGCATCCGCGTGGTGTCATGCTCAGAAGCCTGATGATCAAGAGCGCCAATGACGTGGCCTGTTGCCTGGCCCGCGACAATGCGGGATCCGTCGAGGGCTTCATCGAAAAGATGAACGAGCGCGCGCAGCAACTTGGGATGGTCGATTCGCACTTTCTTTCACCCAGTGGACTGAGCGAAGAAGGACAGTATTCAACCGCCAGGGACATGGCGCGTCTGGCCAGGCAAGCCTACAGACATCCGGTCATTCGGGATGCCGTAAGCACCAAGACTTTCTCGTTTAAGCACAACAGCGGAAAGGTGAAAGACCTTGGAAACACCAATCGCTTGCTTTGGACTTCTCCATACTGCAATGGCCTGAAAACCGGCTTCACCAATGCAGCGGGAAAGTGTCTCATTTCAAGTGGCCAGAAAGACGGCGCGGAGGTAATAGCCGTAGTGTTAGGGAGCACGGCAAAGTTGATCTGGAAGGATTCCCAATCACTACTGCACTGGGCGCTCGGTGTCGACGAGAGCAAGGAGAAGCCGCTTGCGGCCCCTGAGGAAGAAGATATACCGGAAGAGGAATGACGCCTTCCGTTTCACCGTTCCGCCGTGCGTTGAACATGACGGCCATCTTTGCCGGACCAGGATTCCTGATCCTTTTTTTGTTCTCGGCGTTCTTTGGCGCGCTGCAGCCCATGACGGGAGCAAAGGAAATACTTAGAGAACGCGAACCGGAATCGCTTGTGATCAGCATCAATGCCGGTGGCGACAGGGAGGGAAAGCCGATGCAGCGTTCCTACCTGCTGGTGCCAGCCTCATTCCGCGAGAAAGCCATGTTCATCGTCTCAAGGGACGAACTCTCGCAGCTCTCCGTGTCGCATAGCTCCTTGAGCGCGTTCAACGTTTGGGCCTCCATAATGGCACTTGCGCTAGCCTTGTCTGTGTTCGTTTCCGCTCCGATGCTCTGGCAGATCTATAGGCCTCATCCGGCTCTTGTCGCCGATTCCGGCCTCGCCGCCGACGCCGACGCCGAAGACGAAGATCATGCGCAGCTTTGAATCAGAACTGGATTCCCTGAAAGCCTCCGCGCTTCATCGAAGCCTGCGGCCACTGAAGGGCCCTCAGCACTGCCAGATTCTTTCTGGAACCAGAGAGCTGCGCAATTTTTCATCGAACGACTACCTCGGGCTGGCAGCATCAGACGTCGTGCGCGCGATGCTCGCCGATGCGGTGGAAAAATATGGTGCCGGCTCTGGTGCATCGCGTCTGGTCTGCGGCGACTTGGAACCTCATCGCATGCTCGAATCCCAGCTCGCAAAACTGAAGGGCACCGATGCCGCGATCGCATTCTCCAGTGGCTACGCGGCTGCGGTCGGCACCGTGTCAGCGCTGGTGCGCAAGGGGGATGTCGTGATTCTGGACAAGCTTTGCCATGCGTCGCTGATCGATGGTGCACGATTGAGCGGCGCAACAGTTCGGGTATTTCCGCACAATCATCTGGAGAAATTGGAGCGGCTGCTGGATTCGAGCGTGGCCTCCGCTGGCCCGGAGGGGCGCGTCCTGGTAGTGGCGGAGTCTGTTTACAGCATGGACGGCGACTGGGCGGATCTGTTCGGCATCGTCCGGCTGACCCAGGCGGCGGGAGCATTGCTCTTGCTCGATGAGGCGCACGCCTTCGGAGTGTTCGGCAAAAATGGCCGAGGGCTCGCCGACAAATTCGGGCTCGCACGCAAAGTCGATTTTCACCTCGGCACGTTCAGCAAGGCCGTTGGGCTGAGCGGCGGCTACGTCTGCGGCAGCAAAGCAGGGATGGACATCATCCTCAACCGGGCTCGCAGCTTCATCTATTCGACCGCACCACCGCCCGCCATCGCAGCGGCGGCCCACGACGTGATCACCCGCGTCTTCCCCGGTGCCATGGGCGAGCGGAGGCGAGCCGATCTTTGGAACAATGTTAGCATTTTCACCAAAGCCATGGCGGAAGCAGGAGCCCCACTGCTCCACGAGCCAACCAGCGCCATCATCCCCGTGATCCTGGGAGAAAACGATCGTGCCCTGGCCGCTGCCGCCAAACTGGAAGAAGCCGGAGTCCTGGTCCCCGCAATCCGCTATCCTACTGTCCCACAAGGCCAGGCGCGTCTGCGGATCACCTTGTCAGCAATCCACGAGGAGAAGGACATCGTCGCCCTTGCCCGGGCGGTTGCCAAAATTTGAAACGCAGTGTGCGTGAATGGCAGTGGACGAGCGGGCGAGCGGACGCTGATAACATAACGACCTAACGACCTACCGTGAGCCCTCGGCCCTTGCTTCGGCCTCTTCCTCTTCTTCCTCGGCGACACCCTGCAGGTAGGTTCGCGGTTTATAAAAGATGGCAAACGGAACGAAAGCAATAGCGGTCACGAGCATAAGCTTAGTGAAGAACCAAAAGTAGGCAGCGCCTTCCAGTTTTACCCCGCCACCTGCAGTTCTGGTGAAGCTCAACGGATTGCCGGGGTCAGCATTTTCTTTCAGGAGTCCGAGCCGCTGCTTCGCTTTATAGAGCCAGGTTTCCCTGTCTTCCTCATCTGCTCCATTGACCGAAATGGTGAGGCCTAAATCCCACTGAGTTTTGGGTGTTCGGTCAGGGCCGACTGAGGTTATGCGGGCTTCATTCGCGTGGACGAATTCGTAGAGGAGCGGACTCCCCCAAGGATCGACAGGCAGATTCTCAAGCGTTGCGGGAAGTTTCTGATTTTCCGCGAATCGTGCGCTGACTTTCTCCGCCGCGTCGGTCAGAAGGTTCGTTACGGGCGACTGGATTTCTCCATCGACGATAGCGAGGTCATCATTGCCACCTTGTTTGCCATCAAACCCTGGATGGGGAACATCTTCCGCAACGGCGATGGTGGGGATCTGAATGTAGTCGTTGAGGACACCCGTAATCAGGTTTCCGATCGTTACGGAAACAAGAAAGAGCGCCATGATGAATGACTTCATCGGCTTGGGTGCCTGGGTATAGGAGAATTCGAGACAGACGATCGAAATCAGAATTTCGGCCGCTGTGAAGATGAGATATGCGAGCAATTGCCACCATATGGTTGGCGTTTCTCCCCGATCAATGGCTTCCTGCGCAAGGGATATGACCGCGAATGAAATGACCATGATGAACAGGCCTGCGCCAACTTTTCGCAGCGGCGTCAGAGTGATCACTTTGCCCATGGCAGGGTAGATGACCCACGTGAATAATGGAATCAGAACAAGAATGAGAAAGGGATTAAAGGCTTGAATCTGCGACGGCAACATTTCGATTCCCAATATGTTTCGATCCATGCGCTCAGCCTGGAACACCAGCGTGTTGGCGGTTTGATCGAACAAACACCAGAAGATGGCAACGAAGAGGTAAAGCGGGATGAGCTTGCCGATCACTCCAAATCCTTCCTTGCTGAACACTTGCTTCAAGAAGCCCCTGCCTGCTGCCGGAACGTGGATAAACTTGTTGCGTCCCATCCAGAAAAAAATCGTCGCAAGAGCCATCAACACCCCGGGAATGCCGAACGCCCAGTGCGGGCCATACCACTTGAGGATCCATGGGATCGCAATGTTCGAAATCACCGCTCCGAAGTTGATCGAGAAGTAGAAGATGTTGAAGATCTTGGTCAGCAGATGTTCATTTTTACTGCCAAACTGATCACCAACGTGCGCGGACACACACGGCTTGATGCCGCCAGCGCCGAGAGAAACCAATCCAAGGCCGGCAAGCAGCCAGACCTCCACCATTCCGCCGACTCCCATGAACGCGAGACACAGGTGGCCGAGGCAGTAGACGATCGAGAGAGTCACGATCGTGCGGTATTTGCCAAAAAAAGTATCTGCAAGAACCGCGCCGAGCAGAGGCGTCAGGTAGACTGCTGAGTTGAAGTAAGAAACGTATGCCGTGGCAGATGCCTCAGAGAGATTCGTGCCACCGAGCGCGCCGAGGTAATTGGCGAGAAATATCGCAAGGGCTGCCTTCATCCCATAGAAACTGAAGCGTTCGGCAGCTTCGTTCGAAATGATGTAAGGGATCCCTTCTGGCATCCGATCGGTAGCCACGGGTGTAGTGCGGAATTTGCTCATGTCGGCAGTAGTAGACTGCTGCGGCAGAGGAATTCAAGGTTTTCCGCCCTGGGCAATCCAAGAGTGTGATTTCCGACTGCGCAATGCTGGCATCCCTGCTTATCAACGCGGACTGTTTCGGTTCTGCCGGCGCAGCACCAAGGCGATATTTACGATAGCAATCACTTTGGAATTGCTCCGAACGGGGACTCTGCTATGATTCACTCAAGTTGAAAGCAACGGGGGTATAGCTCAGTTGGTAGAGCGCGTCGTTCGCAATGACGAGGTCAGGGGTTCGAATCCCCTTATCTCCATTTTTACTCGCCTCGCGATCGATTCATTTTGAAGATCGAATAGCACCTTATAGCTTATAGGATCGGATAGCGAGCAACCGAAACCCTCTAATGGTTGAAGACGAACTCAGCCGTGTTCAACAATGCCCACAACAGGTCCTCGGTGATTTCACGTCGAGTTTTTGCTGCATCCTCAGCTGGAGCAGCTGCGTCTGCATTGGCAAGCAAGACACTTGCAAACTTCTGTTCTTCCGCGTCGGGAAACCTGCAAAAGGCGGCCAGATAAAGTTCGTCGATGAGCCGATCGTTCGGCAGTGATTTATCAGCGAGCCATTTGGAGATGTGGCCATCTACAGCGGCAAATTGTTCCTGCACTTTGTCCGAATGCATGAGGTGGAGGGACTGCACCACGCTGGTGTTCATGTTGCGTTCGCAAGGGCAGTCGCTGCTTGAGTCCGGGCGGCCAAAGGCATCAAGCATGTCTGAAGGTGTTTTGAAATTCCAAACTTCCACTGCCGATGTCGCCCCTGGGAGCCCGGCGAAGCTGGAGGGAGTGCCAGTCACTTGCGCCACTGCGTCTGCCGCGACTTCGGCAGGAAGGCGTCGCTTATACGATCGGGAAAAATTCTCAGTGTCCGCGATGTTGGTAGCGTTCGGTGTCGAGCTTAGTTGGTAAAGGTGAGAAGTTGCGATCGTGCGCATCAGGTGCTTCAGATTATAGCCATGACTGACAAAATCTGCCGCAAGGGCATCCAGCACTGCTTCGTGGTTGGCGGGATTTGACGTGCGGAAGTCATCGACAGGATGAACGAATCCGCGTCCCATCATTTCGCCCCAGACGCGATTCACGATCGCTTTGGCAAAAAACGGATTGTCCGGTCGCGTGATCCAATCTGTCAGTGCCTGGCGTGGATCTCCGCCTTCTGGAATGTTTGCGAACGGGCCATCTGGCGGTTTCGGCTTCATCACTGCTGACGTCACCGGGTGCGCCACGGTTCCGCCCGGCGTATGATAGAAAAACTCTGCGCTTCCCGAGATCGGCGGCGAGATGCCCGTGCCTTTCTGTTTCACCTCACCAAAGAACGCAGCCATTTGATAGAAGTCGTCCTGGCTCCACTTTTCGTTGGGATGATGGTGGCACTTCGCACATTCCATTCGCACGCCCAGGAACACCTGACTGAACAAAGTCGTGCGGTCAGCAGGTTCTCGACGGTCACGAAAGATCACCGCAGGCCCAAACCGATGCGTGCTGCCCTCGGCAGTGAGAACGGCTTTGGCAAACTCATCAAAGGGGACACTGTTCCGGAACTGTTCCCGTATCCACTGGTCGAGAAGGTAGACGCTCTTGACTCCGGCGCGATCGGGATTCGGACGCAGCAGGTCAGCCCATTTTACTGCCCAGTGATCGGCCCATCGCGGATGCTTGAGCAAGGAATCTATCGCTTTGGTGCGTTTGTCAGGATCAGTGTCGGCAAGAAACGTGCGTGCCTGCTCGACTGTCGGCAGCGCACCAATCAGGTCCAGAGATGCGCGGCGCAGGAAAT
>JAQCER010000043.1 GCA_027618625.1 Verrucomicrobiota bacterium | reverse complement strand
GATCTCCTGAATTGACCAAGGAGGGGCGGACTCCGATCCGCCCTGTTCCGGCAGGCACGATTGATGAGGCGGATCGGAGTCCGCCTCTCCTTGGTCTCAGCCCCTTGCGCACCACCCGATCCTCATCATCCCGCAACTGCCTACTCTCCTCCATCAACGATTGCCTATACCGCCGATGCTCCTTCTTCCACCTTGATCGGATGTCTAGTGGGGGTATTTATTCAATCATGGCGCGATAATAAATGTTTAATGGATTGGCGGGAACCTCGGTAGTGCTCCACACAGTGGCTTCGGATTCCAGCCCCGTTTCGATCGAACCGGCAGCTTCCCAATTCAGGAGATCGCTGCTGCGCTGAAGGGTGACGATCGTGTTCTGGGGGGCAGACAGGGTAACCTGTCGGGTGAAGTCGAATGAAACGACGGGGTGATGCAGTTATTGCTAGGAATTTCCTTTTGATTGCTAGGGATTTCCTTTTGGAAGCCGGGTTTCATTGAGCCTCAGGAGCCGGGGTTGGAGGGGGTGCGTTTGTAGCTGTCGTAGAGCCCCGCGCCGGTGAAGGTGGCGCCGTCCAAGGCAACACCGACAAGCAGTGTTTCGCCGTGGGCGACAACGGCATCGGTGCTCGGGGGGCCAACACGGCGCAAACCACCAAGCCCATGGCGGCGGTGCACAAAAACGACGCGGTCGCGCGCTGGGGCAGCTTTGACGGCGCGGCACATCGTTGCGTGCGTGTCACCGTCGGCGGCGTCAGCGTGGCGGCCACTGGCGTCATCTAATCAAATGATTACAGGGTAGGCTATCATCCGCTGATTACGTTGAGAGCAAGCAAGCTGCCCACTACGATCCCAATGGCAATTCGATACCAACCGAAGATTGCCAACCCATGCTTGTTCAGGAAGCTGACCATCCACTTCACTGCGATCGCAGCCGATACAAAAGCGAACACTGCACCGAGTCCAAGATTCAGCGGGCCGAAAGTATTCCACATCAGCTCTCCATGCTCCAAGCTGTCCTTCGCGGTCGCCGCCCCAAGAGTCAGTACTCCGAGAACAAAGGAGAATTCCACCGCGGAACGTAACGAAAGCCCTACCATAACGCCGCACACGATGGTCATGAGGCTGCGACTGGTCCCCGGCCACATCGCGATACACTGCGCGAAGCCAATGATGAGCGCCATCTTCCAAGTGATCTCTGCCAGGTCAATGCCTGCCGCCGAATCCTGATTCTTGCGACGGGCAGCCACCGCAATGATGGCAATGCCCCCGATGATCCAGGCAGCCACAATGGGCTTGATGCCGAAAAGGTATTCTTTGATGAGATCATTCAGCAAAAGGCCGATGACGGCGGCAGGTAGAAACCCACAAATCATGGCGATGACCAGCCTCTTGCCCACAGCATCTTTACCGACCAGGCCACGAAACATCTGGATGACACGAGGGTAATACAAACCGAGAACAGCGACGATCGCCCCTCCCTGAATGGCGATCGAAAACGCATCCGACGCGGCCTTATCCTCAGCGAACCCCAGCCCCATCAGGCGCATCGCTACCACCAGGTGACCAGTGGAACTGACGGGGAGATATTCTGTGAGCCCCTCGATAATTCCGAGGATGATTGCTTGGAGAGGTGTCATGGGAAACAGGATTTAACGGTAGGGGCAGAAACGAAATCAAAGCGCAACAACCTCTCACAACCGATGCCACAAAGCAAAGGTGGATTCACCTGAAGGAAAGTGCCCCCAGACACCCGTATGAATTCGCGAATTCGCGGGTTGACTTGATCCTCGGGACAGATCGAGCTAAGCTCGAAGGGTGCGCATCCATATCATCAACGGCCCCAACTTGAATCTTCTCGGAAAAAGGCAACCGGAAATCTATGGAACTCAAACGTTTGAAGACTACTTCTCCACTTTGGTTCCAGCGTTTCCGAACCACACGCTCACTTACCTGCAGTCGAATCACGACGGCGGGCTGATCGACGCGCTTCATGCCGTCGGGTTTGACGAAGACACGGGGGTGGTGATTAATCCCGGGGGCTACACGCACACATCTATTGCCCTGGCCGATGCCGTCGGTGGGATCGAAATTCCGGTTGTCGAAGTGCACATTTCGAATGTCATGGAACGCGAACCCTTCCGCCACATCTCCTACCTCCGCGGCAACTGCGCACACAGCATCATCGGAGAAGGATTGGACGGCTACAAGAAGGCAATCGCATGGCTTATATCCAGGTAGAGTTCGCACAACTGCACGACTTGTACAGAACGGAGGAAGTTTCGTTTAAGAAATAGCGGGAGCAGGACTCGTGGTTGATGGGTCAAATCCCCCATTTCCACCGAGACAGCATCCTACGGAACCGCAGATTGAGCCCATGCTTCGTTGGCGCTGATTCGGCGGTATTCGCTGCGGAAGGCGGCAGCGAGTTGGGTCAGGTAGGCTTCGCCTTCGCTGTTGATTCCGATACAATGGAGCAGTGGCAGCTTTTCTCCGTAGAGTTCCTTCGCTGCTTTGTAGACCACGTTGATGATTTCGTCCTTTTCCAGATTCTTGGACCCACCGAACCAGCGTTTCTTTGTTGTGGAAGGAGTGCCGTCGGTAATGAGGTAGATGGTCGACACCTTCTGCTGAAAAGCAGCGACCAGAGCGAGATCGTAACGCGATCCTCCGGCCGTGTCGCTCATGTAAGGGACGTCGGCCGGCTCGATGGGTATGTAGGTGATGCCGTCTACGGTTCCGGTCCGGCCAAAGTCGCAGGTGCGTGATCGTTTGAATTTCCCAGTAAAGTAGTCGCACATAAACTGGTTGGCCAGTTCTTTGGTCGCCTTACTCGCAGGCCTGGGTTTGGCAAAGAGGCCATCGGCTTTGTCCCCGAAGCAGATGACATTGAACAGTTTTTCCTCGGGTAGGGCGTCGATAGCCAACTGCAACTGGTGCTTCAGGGCTTGAACGCCGGTTGCCCCGATCTGTCGGGGCATACTGGTCGAAACATCAAAAACGAACGCGACGCTGTTTCCTCCCACTGGAGCACTGAAAACGTCCACTTTCTCCCCTGCTTCGAACAATTCGTCTTCAAATACTTCGCCAAAGTCGGTTCCCAAGTCTTTCGAATCTTCATCGATTGCCAGCAACTTGGATCCGATATCCGGCGGCGGAATGTAGATTGGCGACAGTGCTGGAATGTCCAGTGCCTGATAGTCGAGTGTCTCGGAACGCACCGGCGGCAATGACTGGTGCGTAATCTGAACCTCGCGCTCCTCCTTTTCGTTCTCCTCATCGTAGACGGCCTCCTCCTCACTAACATTCACCGAAAGCGGCCCATTGCCTGACAGTGTTGATTTGCCCGAAGCCACGATCAGAAATGCTAAAATCGCCAGCGCGTGAATCAACACGGCACTGGCGACGGCCCAGCGCTTCGCCCGTCGCCCAGATTTTCTGCGAGTTCGCTCTGCAGCCCGAATCAGTCGATGGAGCTCCAGGCGTCGCATCATTTGATAAAGCGGATGGTCAGTGGGTAACGGTAGGATTCACCTTCATAAGCCTTCACCGCAGCGACGATGGTGAACACCAGATGGAAAATTCCGATCACAAACATCAAGAGGATGCCCAGTCCGAACGCAAATACCAAGGGGATGCAGCAGAGAATGTAGACGAAGTTCGAAATGTTGATGTTGAGCGCCTCCTTACCCTGATCATCGACCAGCGGCATGGTGTCCCGTTTGATCAACCACACGATCAGTGGCCCAATGATTCCCCCGATCCCATTGCCCAAATAAGCTGATAGCGATGCGAGGTGGGTCGCCATTGCCCAACCACGCTCTGTTTTGTCCGCCACGGATTGCGATGGAATGTATGGATTGGTAGGATTGCTCATGATTACGGTTTATTCTGATCCCATCATCTCGCTGAAAGCTTTCACTGGTAACTACAATTCCATTCGCAGATTGTAAATTGTAACGTCTGCAATGTCTGGAGGGAAGCGAAAGTTAACCCGCCCCGATGACGCAATTCACTCTGAGTAAGAGATTTTCCGCTTTACACCACTTTTGCGTTTCCCCTTCCCTGCTGGTTTTTTCTGTGGCATCATCGGCCCCACTTTGATCCCAGACTGGTTCTTCAGTTCGGCGATCTGATCACGCAAGAGCGCAGCGCGCTCGTATTCCAGATCGATCGCGGCCTGTTGCATCTCCTGCTCAAGCTCACGAATTACTTCCAGCACATTAAAGTCGACTCCGTCTTCCTTCACCACACTTTCCTCCAACTGCCTTCCCTGCAGCGTCACATGCAGGCTCTTCTGAACGGAGCGCACCACAGTCTGCGGAGTGATGCCATTTGCCTCATTGTATTCCGCCTGTTTACGCCGACGGTAGTCACTGATTTGAATCAGCCGCTTGATGCTGGTGGTCACCTGATCCGCGAACAGCACCACCTCGCCGTTTATGTGTCGGGCAGCACGGCCTGCCGTTTGAATCAGGGACGTCTCGCTGCGCAGGAAGCCTTCCTTGTCGGCGTCGAGGATACACACCAGGCTCACCTCAGGCAGGTCGAGACCTTCCCGCAGCAAATTGATGCCCACCAGAATGTCGAATTCCGCAGCACGCAGGGCCCGAAGGATCTCTACTCGTTCGATCGCATCAATGTCAGAGTGGAGGTAGCGGACCTTCAATCCAACGTCACGCAGGTAGTCGGTCAAGTCTTCAGCAGTGCGCTTGGTCAAGGTCGTCACCAGAACACGCTGGTAATTTTCGACGCGCTGGCGGCAGAGCTCAATCGTTTCATCGATCTGCCCTTTCAGGGGCTTGAGCGTAATAACAGGATCCAGCAGCCCGGTCGGACGGATGATCTGTTCGACAATGAGGGGCGATCCTCTTTTCTCCACATCAAAATCCTCCACTGGCTGCGTCGCTCCGGAGATTCTGGGTAGTCGCTCGGGCACCGTCTCCTCCTGACCGATCTGCTTGCGTTGATGCGGGATATACCCATCCCGACCAACGGTGCTATTTTTGATCTCGAACTTCGCTGGCGTGGCACTGACATAAAGGCGCTGGTTAGTCACGGCCATGAACTCCTCGAAGCGAAGCGGGCGGTTGTCGAGTGCGCTGGGGAGGCGAAACCCAAAGTCTACCAGCGTCGTCTTTCGGCTTTTGTCGCCTTCATACATTCCGCCGACCTGCGGCACGGTGGCGTGCGATTCGTCCATGATCAGGAGGAAATCCTTGGGGAAAAAATCGATCAACGTGTTCGGCATTGCACCTGGCGCACGACCACTCAGGTGTCTGCTATAGTTCTCGATGCCCTGGCAAAATCCCATTTCCTGCATCATCTCAATGTCATAGTCCGTACGCTGCCGGATGCGCTGCGCCTCAAGGAATTTTCCATCGCGCTCAAACAACCCCACGCGCTCGTCCAGTTCCTCACGGATCGCACGAATGGCGATGCGCATCTTTTCCGCAGGTGTCACGAACTGCTTCGCTGGGTAAAAAGTATAACTCTCGATGCGAGACTTGGCATTCCCGGTCAATGGATCGAATGTCGTGATGCGATCGATTTCGTCACCAAAGAATTCAACGCGGATCGCCTCGTTCTCCAACCACGCTGGATGCACCTCGACGACGTCGCCTCGCACGCGAAACTTCCCGCGCGCGAACGCGATGTCATTGCGCTCGAAGAGCATGTCCACCAGCTTGCGCAGGAACTCATCGCGATCAAGTTTCATCCCGGTGAGGATCGGCACCATCATGTTCTTGTAATCATCCGGCGAACCCAAGCCGTAGATGCAGGACACACTCGCGACGACGAGCACATCGTCCCGGGTCAGTAGGGAACTCATCGTCGACAGGCGCAGACGTTCGATCTCATCGTTGATCGAGGAATCCTTTTCGATGTAGGTATCCGAACGCGGTATGTAAGCTTCCGGTTGGTAGTAGTCGAAATAGCTGACGAAGTATTCGACTGCATTCTCCGGAAAGAAATTCTTGAACTCGGAAAAGAGCTGGGCCGCCAGCGTCTTGTTGTGCGACATCACCAGCGTGGGCTTGCCGATCTGCGCAACGACATTAGCCATCGTGAACGTCTTTCCCGAACCCGTCACTCCCAACAGCGTCTGGTGCTTGTTGCCAGCCCTGATAGACTTCACTAGCTTCGCGATCGCATGCGCCTGATCACCCTGAGGTGAGTATTCGCTGACGAGATGAAATGGAGACTGCCGGTTCATGATACGTCCCCAGCCTACGGAGGAACTGAGGGCGCGCAAGCCCCAGACGCTCTCCTACATTACCTTGAGAGGGGATGAGGCAGGGACGAGTGAGTTAGCAGTCCAAATCGGGAACCGGACTTGTACCGCTGCGCCCAAAAACTTTACCCAATCGCTGAGTTCTAGAGTTACCCGGACGCCCAACAGTGTAATCTGACGCTAACCGCGTGCTGGGCGGGCAAGCGATTTCAAGCATGATTCAGCATTTTCCACAGGAAACCCAGCACCGCACAGACTCCGATGGTTGGCATGAGGCCGACCTTGAAGCGGAACATGGCGACGAATGCGCATAAGGCGGTCACGGCTACGAACCAGTCGCATGGCCCGCCTGACACCGGCCACAAGGCGTGTTCTGCAAACTTCACGCCGAGGTTCAGAATAACTCCAACTACAGCTGCCGTGATCGCCGTGAGAGCGGCTCCCAGCAGTGGTTGATCGCGGAGTTTCTCCACCTGTGGGGCACCTAAAAACACAAACAAGAAGCATGGCAAAAAGGTGGCCCAAGTGGTGATCAAGGCCCCTACCGTGGCCCCCGCAAGGGGCGAGAGCGGACCAGGATTCTGCCAGCCACCGACGAAGCCGACGAACTGTAGCACCATGATGAGTGGCCCCGGCGTGGTTTCCGCCAGACCCAATCCAGTCATCATCTGCGGATGCGAGAGCCATGCATATTTTTCTACCGCTTGCTGAGCCACATAGGGCAGCACGGCATAGGCTCCGCCAAAGGTTACCATCGCCGCCTTGCTAAAAAACACTCCCTGTCCGAAAGCAGTGCTTTGCCAGCCCAACCAAGCCCCCACAGCCAAGATGGGCAACCACCAGAGCACGAGGCACAGCCCAATGATACCAAACGAACGCTTCCACGAACCTTGCGGACACGCAGGAAGTTCGAGGAAGGTTTCTTCTTCCGTCTTCCCACTGCCGCCGTGTCCTTTGCCAGCAGGAAATTGTGCAGGCAAGCATTGGTGGCCAATCCAACCAATGAGAGCCGCCGCCAGCACGATGATAACGAACGAGACGTCATACCGAAAGATCGCCACAAACGACGATGCTGCCAGCACCCAGAGCGCGGGGCTTCGTAGCGCTTTCTTCCCGATCCTCAAGACCGCCGCAGCCACCACTGCAATCACCGCTGGCAGCAGTCCGTAGAAGATGGCGGCCAGCCAAGCCAAATGCCCGCCTACCATGTAGAGCCAGCTCAGCGCGAACAAAATGAACACCGACGGAAGCACGAACAACGCACCTGCGGCTATCCCACCTTTGGCCCCATGCAGCCGCCAGCCTAAATAGGTGGCTAACTGCTGAGCCTCTGGCCCCGGCAGCAACATGCAAAAATTCAGGGCGTGGAGAAAGTGGCTCTCAGCAATCCATTTCCGCTTTTCCACCAGTTCCTTGTGCATGATGGCAATCTGTCCCGCCGGGCCGCCAAAGCTGATGCAGCCGAGCTTGAACCAATAGCGGACGGCTTCGCTGAATTTCGGAAAAATCGGTCTCGAGGCATTGTCCGTTTGAGTCTCCATTGTTGAAGAGACATAACATCCCCTAAAGCACAGAAACAGGCATTTCGAAATGAAGTTCCGGTTTCTGGCCTCATCGCTCGCACTACTGGGGCCGCAGCAAAGCAGTGGAACTGGCTACGTAACCTACCAACCTACCAACCTACCACTGGCCGCTTGCGGGAACTGGCCATATTCGGTACTGTGGCCGCACTCATGAATCGCCGCATTCTCACTTTTCTCCTCGTTTTCGGCACATTTGCCCTTGGCGTTTTCGTGGAACGGTATCTCTGGGATGATGATCGGCCGGGAGCGGGCAATTCTCACCAGCAGCCCAACCATTACCATGGTCTGCCTCACTCTGCCAATTCGGATTCGAATGCAGATTCGAATGGCGACGCGGAGCATGGCGAAGCCAAATCAGCGCAGGCTCTGGATCTTGCCAGTCTTCGCAACGAGAAATCACGACAGGACATGCAGCGGGCACTGCACCGCGCAACCCGGGAGCAAATCGTTGAACTCGCCGCAGGGCTTGGATCGCTGGACTCGTCGATCCCAAACGAACGAGAGTTAAAATTGGCGATCCTGCATCGCCTGGCAGACATCGATCCCAAGGCTGCACTCGCGGCGGTATTGAAGGAGGACACCCACCAGCTACAGTCGGAAGTCATCCATCACGTGTTCCGACAACTCGCCCGGGGGGATTTTGCAGGCGCACAACTGGCCGCATCCAGTCTGGAAAACCGCGAACTGAGACGCGAGGCGATTCGCGCGATTGCACACGAAGTCGGTTCGGAGAATCCCGTCGCCGTCGCGCAGTTTCTGGAGTCGCTCGAAGACGGCCGGGAATTCGGTGACTTCTTCGAACGCTGGGCCAGCAAGAATCCAGCAGAAGCGTCGAGCTATGTTGGCAATGTGGAAGACGCCTGGAAGCGCCGCGAATGGACGAGTGGAGTCGCACGTGGCTGGGCGCGTGGCTCCGATCCTGCAGCAGCACTGGCATGGGCCAAGTCTCTATCATCAAGTCGCGACCGTGCGATGGCGGTGCATGGCATCGCCGAGACGCTCGCCAATAGCAATCCGGCTGCAGCTTCGCTTCTGCTCGATGAACTACCGGCCGACCACACCCGCCGACACTTTGTCGAGAACTTGGCACGAAACTGGGCCGAGCAAGACCTCGAAGGGGCCATTCATTGGGCGGAGTCGCTCGGCGGCACCCTTCGATCCGAGGCACTGGAGGCCTTGCTGCCGAAGTGGGTGCGCACAAACCCGACCGATGCCGCAGCCTATGTGACGGCGCTTCCGGCATCAGAGAGGAACCTCCATTCGATGCAGCGAGTGGCAGAAACATGGTCCCGGATGGATAAGGACGCTGCACTTGCCTGGGCCGCATCACAGGAGAATCCGGCGGCAAAGGGGCGCACTCTGAGCGGAATCGCACACGCCTTGGCCAATGAGAATCCACAGACAGCATCCGAGATGGTGGCTTTGTTAGACCAGTCGGAAGAACGAATGGATGTTCTCGACCAAATCGCCCGCTCCTGGTCCGGCGAGAACCTCGATCAGGCCCTGGGTTGGATCGAAGCTTTGCCTCCCTCGGACCAAAGTCGGGCCTATCGGGGGCTTCTTGACAACGTCGCAGAGCTGAATCCTGCGACGGCAGCTGCAATCTACAGTGAACTGGCATCCTCCGCTCTGGACAACGACTCCGGCGGCGGGCATACGATCGCAGGGATGGCAGGCCACATTGCCGACCGCTGGAGCCAGTACGATCCCGCCAATGCCGCCAACTGGGCACTCAGCCTTCCGGAGGGTGACACGCGACACCACGCCATTGAGCGCGTTGCAGACCACTGGCTGCGTGCGGATCCCCTGGAAGCATCACAGTGGATCGGACAGCTCGATGAGGGACGTGCGCGGGACGTGGCTACCGAACGCCTTGTGGATCAGATCTCTGGCAGCGATCCTGATGTCGCGCTGCAATGGGCACTGACGGTTCAAGACGAAGGGCACCAGACCCGGGTGATGCATTCATTGTTCGAACGATGGAACGAGTCCGATCCCGCAGCAGCACAGCGATCGTTTGATGCCGCGCCAGTGTCGCAGGAACAACGCACCCGACTGGAGAACGTTTTCAAGTAGCACGGATTTCTCCTCTTCTCCCTATAAAGTGTCGGACACTGTTTTATTTGCCATTTTTAGATCGACCAGCCTTTCCGCCTGCCCCCGTTGTTCAGAATTGAAAATAAATGAAATCGGTCGAAACGCTGCTGCGCAATAAGAGGATGCCGACGAAGTGGAGCAAGCCCGTGGCGCATTGGGCTACCCATGAACGGGTGGGCAGCGGCAAGGGGACATTGCCGATGGCGGTGTGAATCAACAACGGGATCGAATAAAGTCCGACGACCGTGCAAAGGTAAGCCGCCACCTTCCAATCGAGCACCGACGCGTCGGCGGGTGACAAGGTCAGAGCGCGCCAGAGAGAGGCGACATTTTGCTCGCGAAAAATCAGCCAGCCGATGTTGGTCAGCACAAACATTAGGGCGATCCGCAGCATTCTCGCGCCGGGAAAGGTCTGCACAGGCCGAGGAAGTCCCCACGCGGCAACACGGTAAACCAAAGTAATTGCTCCGTGATATAGGCCCCAGAAAATGAAATTCCACGACGCTCCGTGCCAGAGACCGATCAGCGTAAAGACGAAGAGGAGTGTGATCGCCGCGCGGGCTGGACCCATTCGAGAGCCGCCGAGCGGAATGTAGATGTAATCTCGAATCCAGGTGGACAACGAGATGTGCCAGCGCTTCCAGAAATCGGCGGGCGACTCAGCGATGTAAGGGTGATTGAAATTCTGGCTCAACTCAAATCCCATGAGCCGCCCGGTGCCCCGTGCGATGTCGGTGTAGGCGGAAAAATCGGCGAGAATTTGGATGCAAAATGCCAGCACCCCCGTCCATAGGATGGGAAAGGTGACCGACTGCAGCGCGAAAACCTTATTGGCAATGACAGCGACATTGTCGGCAATGACGAGTTTCTGAAAAAAGCCCCACAGGAGCAGGAGCAGCCCGCCCTGCACCCTGCCAGATTCGAAGACACGGGCGGTGCGCACTTGATGGAGCAGCTGCCCGGCGCGCATCATGAGGCCGGCGATGAGTTGGGGAAAAAACGCAACAAAGACCGCGTAGTCGATCAGTCTTTGACATGCCGGCGTCCGCCGCCGGTAAACATCTGCCACATAACCGATGCTCTGAAAGGTGTAGAACGAGATGCCCGCGGGAAGGATCACGTTCATTACCGGAAGCGAAACGTTCCAGCCCAATGACGCCAAGGCGGCCGCGGCGTTTTCGACAAAAAAGTTGTAGTATTTGAAGAAGCCGAGCAGCAAAAGATTGCTCACGATGCTGGTGACAAGGAGTGCTTTTCCCCATCGCGGCCGGGCTTCGATGTGGCGGGCCAGGCTATAGTCCACCAGAGTGGTCGCGAGGAATGGCAGAAGAAACCAAGGATGGACCCAGCCATAGAAGACATAGCTCGCCCCGACGAGCAGCCTATTCTGCCAGTCGCGCGGCAACT
>JAQCER010000042.1 GCA_027618625.1 Verrucomicrobiota bacterium | reverse complement strand
CATCACATCAGGCAGCGGTCACACTCATGTCATCCATGATCTGCGTGAGCGCCGGAATGAGGAACAGGATGACAATGGCGGACGTCAGTGTGCCGATGCCCAGCGAGATGGCCATGGGGACGAGGAAAAGTGCCTGAACGGAGGACTCGAAGATCATCGGGCCGAGCCCCAGGGAAGTGGTGATGGCGGTGAGGAAGATGGGCAGGGATCGCCGGTGCGCTGCCAGCACAGTTGCTTCAGCGGGCAGGTGGCCAATGCGGATCAGATCGTTGCGGGTGACGGCGAGGACGAAGGCACCATTGACCACCATTCCACAGAGGGCGATCATGCCGAAGATACTGAACACGCTGAGATCGAATCCCATGATGACGTGCCCTATCACTGCGCCGGCGAGACTCCATGGGATCGTGAGCAGGACGATGATCGCCTGCACATAGCTTCTCAGCAGAGCTGCAATCATCGCGAAGATGGCAAAGATCGATGCGATGAGGCCGATGGACAGATCAGACAGTGCTTCGCGCTGGTCTCGTTGTTCCCCTTCGAAGGAAATCTGCAGTCCAGGGTGGCGGGCGATGATCTTGGCCATGGCCTTTTGCTCAAAGGCTCCGAGGACCTTGTTGCCGTTGGCTACGCCAGGAACAATGTTCGCCGTCACGTTCACAACCCGTCCACCATCGACGCGTTCGATTCGAACAGGGGCTGATGTGGAGATGATTTCAGCGGCCTGCCCCAGAGGGATTTCGCCGCCGTTCGGTGCACGGATCAGCAACTCTTCGAGCCCGTTGATGGTCATGCGTTCGGTCTCAGGAAGTTTCACCATCACGCGCAATTCGTCGCGCCCCCTTGGCTGCCGCAGCGCCTCAGCGCCGTAGAAGGCATTGCGTATCTGGCTGCCCAGTTCTTTTGCCGTGATTCCAAGACTGCGACCGGCTGGTTTAATCTCGAAGTTGTACTGAGGCATCGCACGCCCGAATCCTTTGCGGATGTCTTCAACGCCTGGAAAGCGGTCGATTGCCCCTGCGACTTCATTGGCCGCCGCGCGCAGTGTTTCAATGTCAGGTTGCGCCAGCTGGATGTCGATTTCCGCAGATCCACCCGGGCCAAAGAGGTAGTCGAAGAACAGCGAATCAATGTCCGGGATTTCGCCAATCTCTTCCCGCCAGAGGACGGAAAACTCGCTGCCTGTGACCTTCCGCTTGCTCTGCACGACGAGGATGGCGGAGACTTCGCCCTCGTCTGCGTTGCGCTCGGCTATGGTGGTATTGACTCCGAGGAGGATTCCCTTTTCGCCAGTCTTCTCGGCAGCACGGCGGGCGGCCGCTTCGATTTGAAAGGCCACTTCGCGAATGCGCGTGGCGGGAGTGCCGGAGGGCATCTCGATTTCCGCCTGGATCGAGTCGGTCTCAATGCTGGGTCGGAAGGTGAAATTGGCACGACCACTCTTGAGGTAAACAACGACCAGCGCCAGGGCGACCGTGAAGGCCGCTGCGGTGAGATACCGATTGTCCACCGCAAGGCGGAGCAACGGGCTGTAGAATTTGGCGATTGTGGCAGCCAGCCGGAGTCGCAGCGCGGTTTGCCGCTTATCAAAACGGGCGATCCATCCGCTCCCAGTCTGCCCTCCATGGGCAAGGTGCGCCGGCAGTACGAACAAACACTCGATCAGTGATACGCTGAACACTGCAATCACCACCGACGGCAAGACTTGAAAGAAGCGACCGGATTCTCCGGGAACGAACAGCAGCGGGAGAAAGGCGATGATGTTCGTGCTCACCGCAAACATCACGGGGACGAACATCTCTTTCACACCTGCCACTGCGGCATCCGCACGCGACATTCCCAGCGAGATCTTGTGGAAGATGTCTTCGCCGACCATGATTGCATCATCGACCACGATTCCCAGGGTAACGATGAAGCCGAACAGGGACAGCATGTTGATACTGGCATCCATCAGGGGGAGAATCGCGAGCGAGCCGATGATGGAGATCGGGATTCCGATGGCGGTCCAGAATGCGACCCGCAGCTCGAGGAAGAATCCGAGCGCCAGTAAAACCAGAATGAGTCCAAAGATGCCATTGGTCACGAGCAGGGTGAGGCGTTCCTGATAATCCTGTGAGCGATCACGCGACAGGGTGATGCCTACGGTATCGGGCAAGCTTTTACGTTCGCGTTCGATGAAGGCGCGAACCGCCCGAGCGACTTCCAGCGGAGGCTGCGTCTCTGAGCTGAACACTGACAGGAACACCGCCCGTTTGCCATCGAAGTAAGCCTCGCTCTTGCTGTCTTCAAACGTGTCGGAGATCTCGGCGATTTCAGCCAGTCGCAGCTTGGATCCATCTGCGGCGTTCACGATCGGTAAATCGGCGAATTCTCCGGCAAAATCGCGCCGTTCCGTGGTTTTCAAAAGGATGTCACCACCGGGAGTCTGAATCGTGCCCGCCGGGACGTCGACCGCTGCCGTGCGAATCGTCTGCGCCACATCTTCCAGTGTCAGGCCGAGTGACCGCAACCGCCGCTGAGAAATCTCGATGTGCACTTCCGGACTGCGAACCCCGGCGAAATCGACCAGCGAGATTGCGGGATCGGCCAGCAGCCCTTCCTCAAGCTGACGTGCGAAGTCAATCAATCCGCGAATCGAAAGATCGCCGTAGATCGCGATGCGCATGACTTCCCGGCGACGCCCATCATCGAGGGAAATGACTGGCGGCTCCGTTTCATCCGGAAACACACTGATGCGCTGAACGGCTGCAGTGATTTCCTGCAGTCCACGATTGCGATCAGTGCCTGGCACCAGCTCCACACGGACGTTAGCGTTGCCCTCACTGGCCACGGCACTGATCCTGCGGATGATGTCCATGCCACGAAGCTCTGACTCGATGGGGAAAAGAATGGAACGCTCGACTTCATCAGGACTTGCCCCTCGGTAACTCATTGTCACGGTCACCTCATCAAGGGCGAACATGGGATACACTTCCTGCCGAATCTTGCTGGCGACCACCAGTCCTGTGACCACGATCGTCGCCATCAATAGATTTGCGGCCACAGGGTTCCTGGCGAACCAAGCCAGCGCGCCGTGCTGGGACGGTGATGCTGAGTCTGCCGCGCTTCTTCACTGTGCGGCGGAATCGGGTTTCGCGGACTCAGCAGGAGCTGGTTGGGGATTCACGAGCATGCCTGGCGTGGCAGTGCGGAGGCCGCTGACAATCAACGATTCGCCTGCCTGCAATGCGTCACTGGAGATTAAAACGTCTTGAGGTCGCCGCCAGACGACATCGACGTCCCGCATCTGCAACTTCTTGTCCTTGTCGACGATCCAAATGTGATCGCCATTGCGCAGCGCTTCGCGATCGATGACGAAAACATCCTTTTGAACGTCAGCTTCGATCTCTACCGTAACATAACTGCCAAGCAAGAGCGGCAGGGCAGCCGGGGTTTCACCATCGCGATTCAGTGGATTTTGCACACTCACTAACATGCGCACCATGCGGCCGACTTGATCGAGATCGCTCAGAAGTCGAATCACTTGTCCCTTCCATTCGATCATCGATCCGTCGCCAGCGTCCAGCATGACTCTAGCTTTGGCGCCGGGCTCCGAATCTTTGGGTAGAAGGACATGGCGCAATTCTTCGAGCGGCATCGAAACTTGCACCCAGAATTCATCCGCTCCCACCAGCGTGGCCACCGATGTCCGTGATTCGATGACCTGGCCCACTTCGATCGACTCATCGATAACGATGGCGTTGAACGGGCAGGGGATCGACGTGCGTTCGAGATCAAGCCTGGCTTGGGCAATCGCGTTTTCTGCCTTTCGGATGAGTGCTTCAGTGCGTTTCAGGTGAGGCTGTCTCAACACGAGCGCCTGATTGATGTCGGTGTCCTGGAGATCATTTTTCAATTGCTCCCATTCACGCTCGGCCACGACCTGGCGGCCGCGTTCCACCTCGAGTTCGAACGTGGCCTCCTGCAGCGCTGCCTCTTGCTCAGCCAGTGCCAGTTCGTAACTCGCCCGGTCAATGCCGAGCAACTCTGCTCCCTGCGGAATGTAGCCACCGGGAACGAGCGAAGGATGCGCGCGAACCACACGACCGTCGACTTCAGGTTTGATGGTTACCTGGCGAGCAGGAATGACGGTGCCGTCGACCCGCACGGTCGTCGCGATGTCCTGGGAAGTCAGGGCGATGGTTTGCACCAGTTTTGGCTGCCGGAATTCTTCTTTAGGCTTTGCTGCGGGTGCTGTGATCAGCATGAAGTAAGCAGCGATGCCTCCGCCAGTCAGGATGCAGAGTGTCAGAATGATGGTCAGGCCTTTCCTGCCGCTTGAGGGCGGCGATGGAGAACTCAGGGTGGACTGTGCGATGCTCATTCAGGGGTGGGGCGAGCTATTGTCCCCCGAATGCGCGATGAATCGCAACCCGATAGCTCAAGTGGGTACGTTTGTTGGAAATAAGTTCGCGCTCCAGCCTTTGCACGCTCTGAATGGCGGCCAGCACAGGAAGGTAGTCAGTGAGTCCGTTGCTGTAGCGGTTGCGGGTTTCGCCGAGCAGTTTTTGGGCGGTTTCCAACTGGCTTTCCAGGAGGTCGACTCTCTCGGATTGTTTGGATTCGCGATAAAGGGCCGATTCCACCTCGGCGATGGCTTCCAGGTAGAGTTGTGAGTAAAACTGGATTGCTTCTTCGAGCTCAGCCTTGCGCAGCTCGATCTCGGCCCTGCGTTCGCCGCCATCGACGATGGGTGCCAGCGCTCCGACGAGCAGCGAGCTCACGAGAGATTCGAGGCTGGGGACGCCCGATACGGTTAGGGACGAGCGAAGTGAAAATCGAGGCAGGCGGTCGGCTGCTGCTTCTGCAACCCGCTGGTCGATGGCTGCGATGCGCGCCTGGGCGGAGAGCAGGTCCGGGCGTTCTTTGAGCAGAGTCGAAGGTGTGCCGCTCGCGCGCAGCCTCAAGGGACCTGGAAAGTCGGTGCGGGTCACGAGCGCTTCCGCTTGCGGCGCGCGCCCTAACAGGACTGCCAATGCATAATTCAAGTCGGCGAGTTCCGCTTCCGTTTCAGGGAACAGTGCCTGAGTAGCCTTGAGCTGTTCGCGCTGTTGAAGAATATCGACAATCGATGCCTGACCCTGTCCGTAGCGAAGTTCGGTGAGCTTTGCCAGTGTCTCGTTCACTTCAACCTGATCCTTTAGAAGCTGGAGAAGTTGGCGCTGTTCGAGAATCTCAAGATAAGTCTGGCTGACGGACGAGGTCAAAAGCAGTTGGGCGCCCAGCCAGTCATAGCGCGCTGCTTCAATATCGAGCTGCGCGGCCTGCCAGGCAGCTGAGAGCTTTCCCCAGACATCTGCTTCCCAGTCGAAGAGAAGGCCAATCGAAGTCGTGCGTTCGTGGCTCGTTGCAGCAGTGTCATTCAATTGATGCGTGTCGCGTCGTGTGGTGTCTGCAGCCAGAGTCAGTGATGGAAAAAGGCCAGCGCCCGTTTTGCGTTTGCGGGCATCGGCCTGTTTGATTCTGGAGGCAAACTGTTGAGCGGAAAGATTGGATTTGAGCGCAGATTCGATGAGTTCACTCAGCTCCGGATCGCGAAACGCCTTCCACCATGGCGTGGGAGGAATCGCACCGTTTTCAACCGATGGGCCAGCGACAAAGGAATCACCGCCGGAGACGAGTGGATCGTGATTTTTGGGCTTTTGGGTTGTTTGACAGCCCGGTATGAGGGCCACGAATCCGATGATGATACCTGCATTCCGCACTGCCCCGACAACTGCAGAAGCAGGGCAGACCTTTCGGGTCAATTGTTTCATCCTGATAGGCTTTGCATCCCTTAAAGCGAAACTCCGCGCTTCCATGGCAGGAAATCGTCCTGGCCGAGTCGCACCGCAGCTGGGACGAAATCGCCATTGGCAGTGCGCAGGCACATGTCGAGCAGGTCGTGTCCCAGGTCTGCCACACTGCGTTCGCCGCGGATGATCGGTCCGGCGTCGAAGTCGATGATGTCGGCTAGCCGGGTGGCGAGGTCGGTGTTGGTGGCAAGCTTGATGGTTGGGACAATGGGATTGCCGGTCGGTGTTCCAAGGCCTGTCGAGAACAGCATGAGGTTGGCTCCAGCTCCGGCCATCGCGGTCGTGGATTCCACATCGTTGCCGGGGCTGCACAGCAGCGTGAGGCCTTTGGACGTGACGGCTTCCGGATAGTCGAGGACACTGTGGACGGGCGATGTGCCACCTTTGCGCGCCGCTCCGGCGGACTTGATGGCATCGGTGATCAGGCCATCGGCAATGTTGCCAGGCGATGGATTGGCATGGAATCCGGAGCCCACTGCTTCCGCTCGCTGGTTGTAGGTGCGCATCAAATACACGAAACGTTCGGCTATTTCGGCATTGACGCAGCGGTCGGCGAGACTTTGCTCGACGCCACACAACTCCGGAAATTCTGACAGGATGATACTTCCGCCAAGGGCGACAACGAGGTCAGATACGGAGCCGATGACAGGATTCGCCGAGATGCCAGAGAAGCCGTCGGAGCCGCCGCATTCCACGCCGATGGTAAGGTCGCTGATCGCCGCTGGCTGGCGCCGTGCCTTGTTTGCCTCGGCCATACCGGAGAAAATCGCGCGCATGGCATCGCTGATCATTGCCTTCTCAGAGCTGCACTTTTGCTGCTCGAAGGTCTCAAGGGGCTTGCTGAAGTGGGGACTGCGCAGTCGGATTTGATCTTCGAGAAGCTGCACCTGAGCGTTCTGGCAGCCGAGACTCAGAATCGTTGCACCCGCAACATTTGGATGGTTGATGTAGCCGGCGAGCAGGCCGCACAGGGCTTCCGCATCCTGTCGAGTGCCGCCGCAGCCGAGGCCATGCTCAAGGAACTTGACGCCGTCGACATTGGTGAAGACGCGTGATTCCGCTTCGGCCTGTGCGGCCTCCAGTTGCAGCGCCGCGATTTCGTCGGCAGGCGCACCCTGGCGATAGAGCGCTGCCAGCTTTGCCGCGAATATCTGGTAGCCTGATGCTTTGCCATACCCCAGCTCGCGCACCATCGATTCCCGAAGGATCGCAAGGTTCCGGTTCTCACAGAACACTAACGGAATCACCAACCAATGGTTCGCCGTGCCCACCTTCCCGTCTGCACGGTGGTACCCCTGCCACGAATGCGATTCCCATTGGTCCGTTGCGGGCGGCGTCCAGGCGCGATCGCCTTGTTTGCCAGTGAAACCGTCGGTCGCGTGGGCGAGGTTGGAGGTTGTCAGGAGGCTTCCCGTCGGGAGCGCGCAATTCACGACGCCAACGGTGACGCCGTACATAGTCACGCGCTCGCCTGACTGGAAGTCACGTGCCGTGAATTTGTGCTTGGCAGGAATGGCATCGCGCAACGTAAAGGACTTGCCGCTGGCGGACACGGTCTCGCCAGCGCTGAGGTCGGTGAGAGCGACGACGCAATCGTCCTTGGGATCTACAAATTGAGCTCGAATGGTGGTTGTCATTGGGGATCAGGCAGGCTGGAGCGATAGTCATGAAAGAATCTCGAACGATTCGCAAGGCATCATTAGCGTGAGTTGTGCGGCAGGGCCGTCGGCGAGGAGAGTCGCCGAAGGAAGCGGGTTCGTAAAGGGCTGTGATGTTGTCGTTGTCGTTGCTTGGTCGCGCGGGTCGTGGATGGGGAAGTTGCGGCGGTGGCAATTTTGATGCTGCCCGCTTCCCATCACAGGAAGGGCATTCATGTTTCAACATATGAATCATGAAGAACCTCCCCGAGTTCGTCTTTCTGTACTCACTGTTAAGTTTTGGGGCACTCGGTGCAGCTGCTGACATCGAATCAGATTCGTGCGCCTACTTTCGGTTCGAAGGTTCGCTCAATGAAACTGCTAAGCGCGCCTCTCAAATCGAATTTGGCGGCAATTGTCAATTGTCAGTTTGGGGATTCGTTGCGGTAGGCGCGTGCCAGGATGCTCACTGGGTGAAAGACTTGGATCGAGGCTCCCTTTTGCGCCAGGCCACGCACGACTTGCATGTGGCAGCCGGGATTTGCGGTTGCCAGCACATCGCATCTGGTTCCGAGGATGTGATCAATTTTTCGCTGTAATAGTTCCTCAGATTGCGCGGGCTGGGTAATGTTGTAGACTCCCGCGCTACCGCAGCACCAGTTGCTTTCCGGGAGTTCAACGAAATCGATTCCCGGTACTGACTTGAGAAGCATGCGTGGTTGCTGGGTGACTTTCTGGCCATGGGTCAGGTGGCAGGAATCGTGATAGCTGAGCCTGATGGTCGATCGGAAAGGAGCTACCTGTGGAGGACGACATATGATCTGTGCGAGCCACTCGTGGATATCGCGCAGCTTTGAGTCCCAGGCTTTCGCGCGCTCTGAATAGGCCGGATCATCCTCCAGCAGTTTGCCGTAGTGGCGCAGGTGGGAGCCGCAGCCACCCGCATTGGTGATGATGGCATCGTAGGAATCGGGCGGCAGCATGTCGATCTGGCGGCGGGCGAGTTGCCGGGCGAGTTCGGGTTCGCCGTTGTGTCCGTGCAGCGACCCGCAGCAGTGCTGAACGGCAGGTGTGTGCACGGAGCACCCATTTGCCAGCAGGACATCTGCTGTGTCGCGGTTGACGTCCGAGAACGCCAGATCCTGCACGCACCCGGTGAGCAGCGCGACGCGGTATTTTGCGCCGCCTTTCGGGGATTCGTGCACTTCGATCAGCCCATTGGAAAACAATGGACTCATGCGCGGGCTCTGTGGTTCCAGGCGTCGGAGGTCTTTTGGCAGCAAGCGTGTCAGACCCAGTTCCCTGACGATTGCCTCCATGCCGGAGTGCTGATAGAGGCGTAGCGCTGCCCCGGCCATGCGCAGCAGTTGCGGACGCATGAACAACTGTTCCAATGTCAGCCAACGCCAGAAGCGTCTCGCCAGCCCATGGTTTACCGAATGGCTTTCGATATCCGCCCGAGCCGTTTCGAACAACTCTGCGTAGTCAACACCAGCCGGGCACGCGGTCTGGCACGCAAGGCAGCCCAGGCAATAACTCATTTCATCGGCGAATTCTTTGCCGATTGAAAGCTCATCCTCGGCGACGGCTCGCATGAGGGCAATGCGGCCTCGCGGACTGTGGCGCTCACGCAATGTGGCATCGTAGGTCGGGCAAGTGGGCAGGCACATTCCGCAATGCATGCACTGCTGGAGGACGGAAAAATCGAGTTGTTTGAGCGATTGTGCCACGCTGGGGTTAGTCGAAGATCTTTCCAGGATTCAGCCGATGCTGCGGGTCGATGGCATTCTTCACCAATCGCATGAGTTCGTAGCTGGCGTCGCCGAGTTGCTGGCGCAGCCATGGTTTCTTGGCCAGGCCGACGCCATGTTCACCGGTAATGGTGCCACCAAGTTCGAGTGTCTTCGCGACAATGGCATCCAGCGCGACATGCACGCGTCGCATCTCTTCGGCATCGCGTTCGTCAGTCAGGAAGGTGGGGTGTAAATTGCCGTCGCCCATGTGGCCGAAGGTGCCAACGGTCAGGCGTTGTTCTTTAGCGATGGCTGCCACATAAGAAACCATTTCTGCAAGTGCACTGCGGGGAACGGTCACGTCCTCAAGAATGGTGGTTGGACGGATGCGTGCCAGCGCGGAGAAGGCGCTGCGTCGTGCACTGGCCAATCGCAGTGCCTCCGCTTCATCGCGTGCGGTGGTCACGTCGCGCGCGCCGTGGGCACGGGCGATTTCCGCCATGCGGGCGGCTTCGTCTTCGACCGCAGCAGGATGACCGTCGGTTTCCATTAATAACAGAGCGTCGCAGTCGGTAGGTAGACCAATTTTCGCGAAATCTTCAACGCAGCCGATGGTCATGCGATCGAGGAACTCAAGTGTGCATGGGATGATCTTCGCGGCGATGATTGCTGAGACGGTCTCCGCGGCATCCTCCATGCGATCATAGCTCGCAAGCAACGTGCGCCGGGCAGCGGGGCGGGGCAGCAGCTTCAGCAGCACCTCAGTGATGATCCCGAGCGTGCCTTCCGAGCCGATAAAGAGATCTTTCATCGAGTAGCCGGCCACATCTTTGACGCAGGCATTTCCGAGTCGGCAGATCTTTCCGTCCGGCAGCACTACCTCGAGGCCCATGACGTAGTCGCGGGTCACCCCGTACTTGAGTCCGCGCAGGCCACCGGAATTTTCAGCGACGTTGCCGCCGATCGTGCTGATCTTCATCGATCCGGGATCAGGGGGATAAAATAAACCGTGCTCGCTGGCGGCTTGATCCACCCGCTGTGTGATCGCACCACATTGTGCGCGCACGGTCAGGTTCTTTGGATCGACTTCCAGCACTCGATTCATGCGCACCAGGCAGAGCACCAATCCACCAGGCACGGGGACGCTGCCGCCGCTCAGTCCTGTTCCCGAGCCACGGGTGGTGATGGAAACTTCCTGGGCGTTGGCCCATTGCACACATCTGGACACTTCCTCGGTCGAGCCTGGCAGTACCACCACCGCTGGCCGCTCGCGGAGCGCCGCTGTGCCATCGAAGCCGTAGGGAACAAGATCCTCGGGTGCTGTGAGGACGTTTTCGGCTCCGGCGATGTCGGCCAACGCACTCTCGAATCCAGCTGTAAGTTGCATGTTCGCTTAGATCATCGCCAGAGCGGTGTCGACGTCCGCGTTGTCATGCACCATTGCCATCAGCGCGGCAACGATCCCGCGAGGATTGTCGTGTTGGATCACATTGCGCCCATAGACGATCCCCGCCGCACCTTGGCCGATGAGGCCTTGCGTGCGCTCAAGGATCTCGCGGTCACTGACTTTGCCGCCGCCTCTTACCAGCACAGGAATTCCCGAAGCGACCTTCACGACCTGATGGTAAAGGCTGACGTCATCGGTCGGGTCCGCTTTAATGATGTCTGCGCCGAGTTCTACGGCCTGTCTAACCAGATATGATATCTGCGTGACGTCCCCATTCACCATGTAGCCGCCGCCTTTCGCGTTGGGCTGGAACACCAGCGGCTCAACCATCATCGGCATACCATAAAAGTCCGCTTCCGGTTTCAATTTGAGGATGTTCTCGATGCATTGAGCGTGCACTTCTGGAGCGCCGGGAATCTGGAACAGATTCACACAGACACAGGCCGCATCCAGTCGCACCGCCTGCAGCATCGTTTCCTCCAGCATCTGGCTGAACGCAGTGTCGGGAAGCTCCTTGCCGTAAATGTTTGCGACGTCTGTGCGCAAAACCAGGCTGGGTTTCTCACGCCCTGGAAGTTCCTGCAAGTGGCGAGCCTGCCCGACCGTAAGCTGAATCGCATCCGGTCCAGCATCGACTAAAGTCTTTACGACCGAGCCCATGTCTTCAATGCCATGAAGAAAGCCCGGTTGGTTGAAGAAGCCATGATCAACCGCAACATCAAAGCAGCGGCTCGAGCGGGAGTTGAATAGGCGGGTAAGGCGGTAGTTCTTCATTT
>JAQCER010000041.1 GCA_027618625.1 Verrucomicrobiota bacterium | reverse complement strand
ATAGGAAGCAACATCCAAAATAATCCCCAAAACCAATCGGCTGCGCCGCTCTGCTGCTGCTCGGAAGCGTGAGCCGCTGAAGTCGCAAACAAAGTAACGGCCAACACAAATAGTCTCTGAAGTATGAATGTCATAAAGTGAACGCGATGTCGCCTAACGTAATAGGCCATCCACGGCGGGGAGGAAAGCCCGGATTCAATCAGCACTGCCGGGAAATGGCGGGCTCGAACGCAAGATGCCAAAGGCTGGCACGCGCTGGGAGTGGTTCTGGCTGTTCCCGGCGGTGAATGAGTCGACCGATCCGGTAAGCGGAGTGGTGCGCCGTCATCACATGCACACGGGATCTTATGGGAATGCAATCTCGGAAGCGGCAAAGATGGCGGGAATCGCGAAACGGGTGACGTCGCACCCTCTGCGGCATGCTTTTGCTACTCACCTGCTGGAGCGCGGAGTGGATCTGCGCACATTCAGGAATTGCTTGGGCATGAGGACGTGCGCACAACGGAGATCTATACGCACGTGGCGAAGGGAGTGGGGCACTCGGGCATCCGCAGTCCGTTCGATAGTTTGTGAGCTATGTGAGCAATGTGAGCAATGTGAGCAATGTGAGCAATTGGCCGTTGGATTTTCTCATGTGGTCACTCTGCTTCACTATCTCCACTACAGCCAATCAGGGCCACGAATTGACCAGCGACCAAAAGATTGCGAAGTAAGCGGCGCATCAACTTTATCATTACTCCGGTCGAACCCGGTAGTAGCCTTCCGCAGCGGCTTTCTGGCTGGCGGCGGTGTAGCTGGTGGAAGCATCTGCGCTTTGCGGCGATTCCGCTTTGCACCGCTGTCCATCCTGTTTCTGATAGCGTAAGATTGAACTGACTGAACTGAACTTCGTAAGTCGCGCCAGGGGTGCTCGTCCAGGTGAGGAGGTGAGGATGAGCCCATCCTGACCACGCGTAACATCAGCGATGCGGAAGTCAATCGTCGGCCCCTCACCACCGAGGATGGGAGTTCCGGCAGCGAGCCTGGCGACTTCCTCGGGGGTCAGTGCCCGACTCCAGATCGCTAGATCATCGATGGCGCCGTTGAAGAACGCGGCCTCGTCTGTGCCGTGCCGTTCCTGCCAATTCCAGCAACCTGGCCCACACGAACGATGCCGGTGGGGCCTCCGTGCGTATCCATGAAGACGCCGTTGCCGTTGAGGTAGATGCGCGCCTCGCTCGCGGAGCCGGAGGGCCTCCCATCATCCAGCTTTCGCGCCGACCCCCGACGCCCAGGCGCAGCCACAGCCACAGCTACATCCGAGTCCTCTTAATTTTCGTTTTGAATCGTTCAGTCGCTCGTTCTGTTCAGAGCGTAAAAGTTGCCCATCTCATTCAGAAACGTCAAGCATCAACCATTCCTTGATTTTTTCTCGCGCATGGATAACGCACCAACAAACAATGTTCCATCCTGCACCGTGAATCGTGCAGGTTTCGTGCAAAACAAGCGTCAATCAATTCAGTCGTTCAAAACCCCATCCGCAATGTTACTCCATCTCACTCTACACTTCCCGTTGATCCTTATCAATTTACATAAACCAATCAGCCGCCTAATCCGGCGTATCTCATCAGCGGGGCAACGCGCAATTGGTGCGTTGCCCCTTTTCCTTGTTTGTGATCCACTCGCACACATGAACCTCAGCCATTTCTCTCCCAGACTCATCGCAAGTACCCTGACGCTTGGTGCCGCATTCCTGCTGGCCAACTGCACATCCGTAGACAGCCCTGGCCCCACCACCAGCCAAAGCACCAAAGCCAGTCCGCTCCCGCCTCGAGATGACACCGTCTTTATGACGCAAGTTAAGCCGCTGCTGGAGCTTCACTGCCTCGAGTGCCACAATGATCAGGACGCCAAAGAGTATGCCGGACTCAGCCTGCAGACTCGTCAGGCTGCGATGACCAGTGGCCGCAGCGGCGGCGTGCTCAGACCCGGCGATCCCGATGGCAGCCTGTTGTTGCGCGTGCTTTCTTATGGCCATGAGCATCCGGTTGCGATGCCCCCAACCCCCGATAAGCTGTGGGATGACAAAAGGAAGCTGATTCACGACTGGATAAAAGATGGGGCCGTGTGGCCAGAACCGCCTCGAGGCAGGCTCATCCGCCCGCAGGACGTCTGGGAGTAGGCAGCCAAAGCCGCCTGCAGCCCCTCGGTTTTTCGATTTCTGCTTTCATACGGGCGTTGCACGTGATTCATTGGCGTTGGCACTGCCCCAGCGTGCTCTTGAGCCCCTCCGCGCCTGCCTGTTATTCGAAGATGAAGATAGAAAGAATTTTGACCGAACGAGAAGCGCTTTGGAAACGTGGCCGCTCCCGGTGGTGCCACGCCGAAGGCTCGGATATTCACCAGATCGGCGTGTTTGCTTCGCGTGATATTCCCTATGACACGCGGATCATCGAGTACGTTGGTGAGATCCTGAAGAATGAGGTAGCAGAACAGCGTGGGATCGACCTCGCGGAAGCAGTCGATGGTACCGACCTCGCATCCGTATTCAATTTCATCCTCGACGATGAACATCAGGTCGACGGTAACAAGGATTACAATACCGCACGATTCATCAACCACAGTTGCGATCCCAATTGCTGGGTCGAAGTGGAAGATGGGAAGATCTGGATTATCGCCCTTCGGGACATTGCAAAAGGCGAGGAATTAACCTTCGACTACGGCTTCGACATTGAATTCTGGAAGGAGCACCCCTGCCGATGCGGCAGTACCCAATGCGTTGGCTACATCGTCAGCCAGGAACAGTGGCCGCAACTGAAGAAGAAGATCCGCAAAATGCTGAAGCGGATGGATGCCGAAGAAGAACGCGCAAAAGAAGAGGAAAAGCGCAAAAAGAAGAAAAAGAAGAAGGAGAAGAAAAGGAGGAAAAGAGACAGGAAGCACAAGAAAAAGAAATCCCACAAAGACGACTGACCACTGGGATCTCCCTCTACCGCGGATTCAACAACTGTGCGGGATCGGTTCCGTAGTCGCTGGAGAAAATGTCGACCCTTTTTCCGCCAACCGAGTCGTATACGCGCCAATCTGCTCCAAGCGGCTCTAGCTTGCAGGAACCATCTGAGCGAAGTACAATCGCCCTCCCTGACCATCGCCCTCCCCGCGACTTCGGATCGGCAGCATAGATTCCCTTCACTCCACTGAAGCCATCCATGATCATTGGGAGATCGCCCTTCGATCCAGTGTTTTGACCACTCAAGTAAGCCCAGTGGTTTTCGCCGTGCTCTAGAGCCCGATCAAAACCGGGCGCATCGCCGATGATGTTGTCAGGTTCAGCTTGCCCATTGGGCAGCGAATCATGCCGGGCAGAACCTTTGACAAAAAAGATCCGCTCGTCCTGGAACTTCCGATCCATCAATTTTCGAAAAGCTTCGTTCGAGCTCTCAGTGCCGACGGGCAACAATCCATCGTTGTCGAAGGCGTATTCGTGAAGCGCGAGATGAAGTGATTTCGCCTGCGCGGTAGCGCGACTTCTCTGGCCCATTTCGCCGAGAACTTGCTGCCAATGGTATCCCCACAAGACGGCGAAGCCCCCAGCTCCAAGCAGAAAACCAACCACCGGATGAATCCAGAACAGGTGTTTATCATCTAATTTCATACTTTGTGCCCGGACTCATCCATTCACCACGGATTCAACAACTGAGAGGGATCCGTTCCGTAGTCGCTGGAAAAGATATCAACAGGCCACCCACTTTTCATTTCATAGATGCGACCATCTAAACCTGGTTTCTCCAACCCCGAGGAGCCGTCCACTCGGACGATGACGGCAGCCTCCTGACGCCACACCCCACCTCGCTTATCAGGATCATTGACGTAAACACCGATCGTTTCGCTGAAACCGTCCATGACAATCGGAAGATTCCCCTTCGATCCTGCTGTGAGGCCAGAGGCATACGCCCAGTGATTTTCGCCCGGCCCAAGCCTTTGCATGCCTCCGCTCGATTGCCAGAGGCTCTTGTCATCCTGCGAATATTCAGCGCACCACGCACTCCCGGGCACGATGTAGTATCCCGGCCGCAAAGGGTTACTGAGCTGGCGAAATGCAGCATTCGAATGGGAAGTCGCAACTGGAAACGTGTAGTCGTGATCGATCGCATATTCCATGAGGCCCAAGTGCACCTGCTTTGCATGGGCAAGCGCTCGGATCCGTGGCGAGCGGGCCGCAATTTTGTCAAAGTTGGCCAGCGATATGACGACAACTGCCACTCCGACCATCAGTGCAAACACACAGGTGATCCGAAAAGCCACTACGTTGTCGATTTTCATGATGGGATGGTGATCGAAAATTTCCTGTGCCCGATCGCGAAACGACCGGGCCACGCTACCAGGGATTCAATAATTTTGCCGGATAGTTCCGTATTCCTTCGAAAAGATATCGACCTTCTTACCCCCTGCTTTTTCGTAGACGCGGAGATCGGCGGCGAGCTTCTCCAACTTCGCTGAACCGTCGACGCGCACGACGATTGCTGTCTCCCCTTCCCACACACCGCCGCGTTCATCGGGGTCATCAGCGTAAACGCCGACATGGTCAGAGAAAGCATCCATGACGATGGGAAGATTTCCTTTAGCCTCGTTGGTCAGTCCGCTCTGGTAAGCCCAGTGGTTTTCGCCGACGGCGAGTCCTTGCACGTAGTCTGGGGGATCGCCCACATCGTTGTCAGGTTTCGTCCTGCCGTCCGGCATCGCTTTGTGCCAGGCGCATCCGGGCACAAAAAAGATGCGTTCGTCCTGGAATTTTTGATCAAACAACTGCCGGTAGGCGGCATTGGAATGGATCGGAGAGCTGGGGAATTTGCCATCGTAGTCGAATGCGTATACCATCAGGGCTAAATGAACCTGTTGCGCATGGGCCAGGGCTTTCGTCCGTTTTGCTCGGCGACCATTGTTATGGATACCGAACAATCCAATGACAAACATTAGGAGCAGGAGCAGGAACACCGCAATCCCTACCCGAACGCTCCAGTCTATCAGCCGCTGCACTTTCTCTCTCTTCATAACATTCGGCTAGAAAAGTGGGTTGTGTAGATTCTTCGGCTCGGTTCCGCCTTCACTGGAAGAGAGATCGACTGCGAATTCCGCCAGAGCCAGATGAGTCAGTCTGTTTGCCATGGGCAAGTGATGCGATTCGTTTGAAGGCGCACGCAGTTTGCCCTGCCAGCCAGTTCCCACCCAAAGGAGACCGACTACGATTCCGGTGATGAACAGGTATCCTAATCTGGATAGATACGGCTGGCGGGCGCTCATTTGGTTTCAGACACAACGGCGTGCACCAGGAAACCTTAGACCTAGACTGGCTGTGCGATTGAGTCTGCGGGTGGAGTTGAGCTGAAGCTCAAGCTACTTTCTTGGTACACAAACAGGGCTGCGGCCAAACGACCGACAGCCCCATTGCTTGTGGGTAATAGAAATCGATTTTCGGAGTCAGCCAACCAGCTGGACATGCCCGACGGCGGCGGCACGAGAAGCCGGAGTGCCTGATGAAGCACCGTCGTTCTCCGACCCTTCAGATGTTGCCTCAGGCATATCAGGTTTCGCATCGATTCGAAAAGCCCTGATGCGCGTTCTTCCGAGCGACGAACTGGAGCCTGGAGAACGCGTGAGAAGAGAGTCTCTTCCATTCGCACGACAGAAGGATACTGGGCTCCGATCTTTTCCAGAGGATTGTGATACTCGACCAGCGAGAATCCGTACTCCCCTTCGAGACTGAGATCGGAAACGTAACCTTCTGCATCCCGCAGCCTGGCAAGTGCAATGGCTCGTTCGGTGACGGTGATTCCCTTGATCTTCTTCAGATAGGCATCCGTTCGCTTTGCGAAAAAGCTGAAAAGCAATTTGTCGGCCGCATTGGCACCGTAGATTGCCTGGAGATCTTTCAAAAGTTCCAGAGTGACGCTGCACCCGGCGTCCGGAAAGAGATCGCCAGCCTTCTCGGTGAGGCGGTAAGTCTTTTCGGGACGACCGATCTCCTTGGGGCGGCGCCAAGTGTCGAGGAATCCTTTTTTCTCCAATTCGACACAGTGCTGCTTTACACCCATGTAGCTCATCTTCAACTCTCGGGCCAACTCGGCTACCGACATTCCTGTTGAGCGTTTCAGCAAGCCAATCACGGCAACTGACTGAGGCTTAGCAATATCACGAAGGCTTCTCAAAAACATGGCAAAATCTTTGGTTTCTAGCAACTTAGGTAGCTATTTTCAATAGAGCAGATATTTAAAACATGTCAACTATCGAAATTTCTAACATTTATTAAGAATTTCGACGTTAAATCTGGGTTCATTGACAAGGAGTTGGCAGGTTCTATGGTCACGGCGAAACGATTGATTTCTCCAGCACCAGCAATACATGACGCGCTCCCTAGACTCGGATTCTCCCAAAGCATTTCGCAGCCACGCGCCCGGATTCTGGGAAGGACAAGATGTTACCGACTGGAGCAGCCACACCTGGCAGCTGAAGAACAGAATCACATCGCTGGCGCAGCTGGAGCAGCACATTGAACTGAGTGAGGAGGAACGGGCGGGCGTCCTGCTGTCCGGGAACAAGCTGGCGATGGCCATCACGCCGCACTATTTAAACCTCATCGATCCAAAAGATCCGGGCTGCCCGATCCGTCGTCAGGTCATCCCGCGTATCGAAGAGACCTGGGACAACGAAGAGGAGATGGACGATCCGTGTGGTGAAGATTCCCACATGCCCGTTCCTGGCCTGGTGCATCGCTACCCGGACCGGGTGCTCTTTCTGATCACCGACCGGTGTGCCGCTTACTGCCGCTACTGCACGCGGAGCCGCGTTGTCAGTGGCGTGGGCGATCAGGAACTGGAAACTCAGTTCGAGGCTGCCTTCAAGTATCTGGAAAAGCACACGGAGATCCGCGATGTCCTCTTGTCCGGCGGTGATCCCCTGCTTTTCTCTGACTCCAAGCTGGAAAAGGTGCTGGCTCGCCTCTACCAGATTCCGCACATCGAATTCCTGCGGATCGGCACACGCGTCCCCATTTTCCTGCCTCAGCGAATTACCCCGCAGCTGTGTCAGATGTTGCAGAAGTATCACCCGCTCTTCATCAGCACGCACGCCAACCATCCGCGCGAACTGACGACAGAAGTGAAACAAGGACTTGAACGCCTGGCAAATCACGGCATACCAGTGGGCAACCAAAGCGTCCTCATGCGCGGCGTGAACGATGACGTCGACACGATGAAGAATCTCGTGCAGAAGCTGCTCATGTGCCGAGTGAAGCCTTACTACCTGTATCAGTGCGACCTGATCCGCGGCTCACGTCACCTGCGTGCGCCGGTCAGCAAGGGGATCGAAATCATCGAAGGCCTGCGCGGTCACACCTCTGGATACGCAATTCCGCAATTCGTAATCGATGCCCCAGGAGGCGGTGGCAAAGTGCCCATCAACCCTGAATACGTCATCCGCATGGACTCCGAGCGCGTCGTGATCCGCAATTTCGAAGGGCGCGTGTTCGAATACCCGGAGCTGGCTGCTCTCGAAACCAAGGAGCCTGCCGAAATCCATTAGCTATTAGCTATTAGCTATTAGCATGAGCATGAGCATGAGCATGAGCGTAGCGCGTGGGCGTTTGATCAGGCGCCCAGCCAGTCGGCAATGTTTTTTTCCTCTGATCGGATTCCATCCTCGATCGGTTCGCCGCGCAGGGCAGCAGCGCTGCGCTGCATGCAAAGGCGAACCACTGCCGACTTGCACGCGCCAGGAAAGACGGCGAGCAAGAGGTGCATGGCATCGACTGGAATGATTAAGAACGATTGATGCCGCCCTTCGTGACAGAGCGCTTCCACGTTGCTGTCACCCAGCCTGTTTCCCAGCATCGCAGTGGCGTGAAACGCTCCGGCAGTCAGAGCACCGATCTCACCCTGGTCCTGAAATCTTTCGTCCCCCTCCTGCGCCATCACCACTCCTGTCTCGTGAAGCAGGGCAACCGAAAGCAGATCCGCGCGGTGACGCAAGTCCTTGAGGATCGATGCAACATCCACTTTGGAGCCGCAGGCAGCGGCTACACTGGCCGAATCGTCATCCGGGTTCGTAGATCGTTCTGCGCTCATCTCTTCAACTCATCCCGCGAGACTGACGCCATTTCCAGGCACATATCGACCTGCACCGGCCGGTGGATTGAAACGATTGATAATCTCGATCGCGACTGCATTTAGAGTCTCGAACACGTTGTATCCTTGAGATGCCGCCGCTTCGAAACGCATCAGCCGCACGTCCGAACCATTGCCTAGCGATCCATCGTTGAGAACGTAATCCAAATGCTCCAGCGGCGCAGAGTTTGGCAGATCACGCTTGTTGAACTGCAGGACAATGGGTATCCGCCCCGCCCACACGCCATTGTCAGCGAGATTCTGCTGTAGCGTCTTCATTGCCCAGACATTCTCCTCCATGCGCTCGATCTGAGAATCCGCGACGAAGACGATTCCATCGACCCCACGCAAGACGAGCTGCCGGGTGGCATTGTATTGCACCTGCCCTGGAACCGTGTAGAGCTGGAACTTGGTTCGAAAACCCTTCGCCGTAATGCTATTGACCGGCAGAAAATCGAAGAACAACGTGCGATCTGCCGATGTGGCGAGCGAGATCAGGTCGCCCCGTTCCGATTTATCGATCTGCTGGTGCACCCACTGAAGATTCGTCGTCTTTCCACCCAGCGGTGTCCCACAGTAGACGATCTTAAAGGTGACTTCGTTCGTTGATTCGTTGAGCACCGCCATGAGCGTATCGATTGAAATCTTAAGTCAAAAGATCGACTTTTTTTGCCAATTTATTTTTACACCCCCCAGCTTCCCCAGCATCGGCACTAAGCCAGCGGGATGGCACCGAGTTGCTGAGAAATGAGAGTGAGTCGCTCGCGGAGCCCTGGGCCCAGCTGCGTGGAGCTTTCCTGCAAGACGGCGAGGCATGCACTGTCATCGACGAAGAAGCTGAGAGTTCCGCTATCGAGCTGAATGGTGAGCGCATCGGCGGTCAAAATCCCCATCTCACGCACCAGACCGGTCACCTTTTCAAATGCACCTTCGGTCACCGAAGCCAAGGCTCCAGCAGATCCACTCCTGTTCGAGCCTGGAACGACTGCTCCGGCCCGGAGCACTAGACACTCTGCAACTCCCGGTAGCCCAACACAATGGTCCACCACGTTTTCACATGTTGGAGTTCCATCCATGCTGAGCAACGCACGGAGAATAAAATCTGGCGACCTCGACATCCAGCCACCCGCTGGAGCTGGCTGTTGTGGCTTTGGCGGAGCTTTCTGGGGAGACTCAACCTTCGCAGGCACGGGGCTAGACGAGGCAATTTCTGGTTTCCTTTCGGGCACCGATGCCTCTGGACTTGCAGGTACACTTACACTTGCACTAGTCGCAGCCGCTGGTTTCACGAGACTCCCCAGGCCCAACTGTGGTAACTTTGGAGTTCCGGCAGCCGACTCGGGCGAAGCAACGGCTTCCGATTGCTTCGCAACGATCGCAGACGGAGATTTAGGGGCCAGAATGGGCCCCTTCGGCAAGAAGCTCGGAGGAGATTCGGCTCCTTTTGCACCAACTGCGGAAGGATTCAAATCTTCGACTGCTGGAGGGACGGGAGCGGCCAGAGAATCGAGCGGCTGGGATTCATCCTCATCGTCGAACGTCGGCGCAGTCGGCATCTTCAATGGTTGAGGAGCTGCGGTAGGTGCAGGATCTACCGACAATTTCGTCGACTTCGCCTGAGCATCCCACTTCAGTGGTTTCGGCACATCATCATCGATCCCTCCAGCATTGAACAAGTCACCATTAGACCGGGCCGCACCCACTTGACTTACCGGCTCGGAATCCGGTTGAGCGGCGTCCGGCATGGAAGAAGGTGCTGGCGACATCGTTTGGTCTGGAGGAGTATTAGAAGCAGGAACCGCCAATGGTGGAGGGGCGGGTGAAAACGACTCCGCGTAAGGAACTTGGGGGGCTGGAGCTGCTTCGGAGGGCGGCGGCGATTGCGGCGGCGAAGCGAAAGGACTGGGAGCAACGTTTTGGGCCGGGAGGGCCGGGGGGGCCGGGGCCGCAGGCGCTTCAACGGGCGGTGCCGGTGGCAGTGTCGACGCTGGCTCTGGAGCAGGGGCAAAAGCAGGTGCTGGAGCGGGCTGGACGGCAACGGCTGGGCCAGTATATGCCGGAGCGAAGTCGGCACCGGGCATCGGCGGACGTTGTACGTCTGGCAGTGCCGCATAGAGGGCCTGCAGAGGAATCTTCACCGCGGTGTCCAACTTACCGGCGTCAAAGGCGGCTCGGAACTGAGGATCCAAGGCCTGTACCACTTCTCCCAGGGAAATCGAAACCTTGCCACTCGGAACCTGAGAGACCAGATCAACCGTAGGCAGCTGAACCGTCACCGTATCAGGGATCCGGTTCGGATCGAAGCCCAGCACCGCCTGCGGTAAGTCCACTAACAATGATCGCAAATTGAGCGCGACACTTGCAGCGCCAGAAGCAAATGCTGGCGGGGCAACCACAGCGGCAACAGGTGGCTTCGAAGGAGCGAATGGCAAAGCAGCCATAGCGGAACCTCCCGCGTTCGATGGAGCAAATGGCGCTGTCGACGGAGAAAAGGGCATAGGCGGCGCACTTGCACTCTGAGCGAAAGGTGAAGTCGGCGTTCCAGAGAATGGAAAGGCGGCGGCACCCATCGGTGGCGCTTCCTTCATTTCCTCGGGGGGACGGGGAATGGGAGCGACCGGTAAGCCCGTTGGCTGCATTGTTCCAGCCGCAGCCTGAAATGGGGAAACCCCTGCAGTGCTGGAAGCAGCAGGGGCAAACGGCGACGTCGACCTTATCCCTGGCATTTCTTCGCCAGCCGAGGGGATGGTTGCTGGGGCAAAGGGAGATCGCGGCGCGGCACCTGGCGCAGTGGTTGCCGGGGCGAACGGCGAAACGGAAGGCGCTGGTGAGCTGGACGCTGCTGGAGCAAACGGAGGAGGACTGGATGAAGACGGAGCAAATGGAGGCGGCGATCCACCAGGTCTGGTAGTCGCTGCGCCAAACGGGGAAGGTTGCCCGGAAGGGGCAAATGGCGAAGCCCCGGGCGCAGGCGGATGGTTTGCAGGACGAAAGGGTGCCTGCGACAGTGGCTGGGAACCGACATCGAATGGGGTCGGCTCCTTGAAAGGCCGTGGTCGCTCTGCTGCACGCTCGCTATCAGATTTAACAGGTTCTGCCCCTAGATCAAGTCTAGCGGAATTGGAAGTGTTCGCGTCTTCTGGAAAGAGCTTTTTGAAAGAAAAGGACATGCCTAGGCGCAGCTGTTGAGTTTCGGTAAAGCCCTTAATCTGAGAATCCACCGATGATTGTCAATAGATATAAATAATTAATTGACCTTAAATAGATCTTTCAAATTTTACTTATTTATTGTTTTATCAGTATTATTAATATTAGTCATATTAACCATAGAGTTGGAAAATTACTTGCCTCCGGATGATCGCGATTTAGTTTGG